>JAHFCS010000236.1 GCA_023249395.1 Gemmatimonadota bacterium | reverse complement strand
CGACAACACCCAGTCAATAATCGACCTTCGCGGTCGCAGCGCGCGTGGCGAGGTGGCGAGCCCGAGGATTTTCGTTTACGGCCGGTTCAGCAATCCACCGGTCGCGAAGACTCCGGAGGAAGCGAGGCAGCGCGTCCGCGATCTGAAGAAGATGGGCGTGGACGGCATCAAGATCCTCGGCATCGACCGCGACCTGATGACTGCGATGGAGGACGAAGCTCACAAGGCCGGACTTCGGATCGCCCACCATGTCGGCGTCGAGGAGACGAACGCGTGGGACGACATCCGGCTCGGGACGACGAGCATCGAGCACTGGTACGGAATCCCCGATGCGGCAATCAAGGATCGTGTCCAGAATTTTCCGTCGAGCTACAACTACCGGAACGAGGTAGACCGCTTCCGGTACGCTGGACATCTCTGGCGCGAGGCCGATTCGGCGAAGCTGATGCAGGTGCTCGATTCGATGGTCGCAGCGCACGTAGCGTGGGTTCCGACGCTCGACATCTATGAAGCGAGCAGAGACCTCCAGAGAGCGAGGACGCAGCCGTGGTTCACCGATTACCTGCATCCGACGCTGGAGCAGTACTTCAAGCCCGACCCGGCGAACCACGGATCGTATTTCATCGGCTGGACGTCCACCGACGAGACGTTCTGGAAGGAGAATTACCGTATCTGGGAGAACGCGCTCCGCGAGTTCGAGCAGCGCGGCGGCCTGATCGGCGCTGGTGACGACGCGGGATTCATCTACCAGATGTACGGTTTCGGGTTGATCCGCGAGCTGGAGCTGCACCAGGAAGCGGGCTTCCACCCGATCAAGGTCATTCAGCATGTCACCGGCAACAACGCAAGGATACTCGGCGAAGAGAGCCGGCTGGGGCGGGTGAAGGTCGGCTATCTGGCGGACCTCATCGTCGTCAACGGCAACCCGCTGGAGAATCTCAAGGTTCTATACCCGACCGGCGTCGAGGAGATAAAGGACGGCAAAGTGGTGAAGACCGGCGGGGTCGAATGGACCATAAAAGATGGGATCCCATATAATGGCCCGGCGTTGCTGGCTGAGGTGAAGGAGATGGTGCGGCAGGCGAGGGCGGCGCAGTCGAGGTGAACGCAGCTCGGCGAGTGAAAGAGTGTGCCCTACTTTCTCATCGCCGTGGACAACGAGCCACCATTAATGCGCTCGGCGCTGTTCGTGCCGGCAATCTTCGATACCCGTTCGAGGGTAGCCGTCCAGGCACGATCCAACTTGTCGAGGTCGGCCGGGCCGAGCCGGTCTGCATTGGCGCGCGGTGTCGCCACGACCTGGGATGCGAGTCCGGCGCATTCATCCAGCACGGCTCGGAGCTCTCCCCTTGCAGTATCGGGCGCATCGGCAAGGTCGGTGAAATAGGCTCGAGCGCCGGAAAGAAGTGAGAGCGCCCGCGCCGCGCCCGGCGGAAAGCGATCCGGGACAGCGAGTCCAAGCCGGACGAAGGGAAGCGCCCAGTTCTCCGCTGAGAAAGTGCCGCCGGGATTGAGAACGCCGATCCAGGCGTGAAGAATTGCGAGCCTGGTTCCCAAAGCTGCCGCCGGTGCCGCGTGATGCGCCGGGAGCACGCTCTCCTCATCCACCGTTCCGTTGTGTTCGTGCCAGATTGCCGACGCTCCGAACGCGCGCGGCGGAGGCTCGCCTGGTGATAGCGGAATCGCATATACGAGGCCGGTCAGAACGGGATGGTCGTTGACGACGACATAGGTAAGCATCGCGGGACGAGCGATCTCGAATTTCCCCTCGACGACGAGTCGTGGGCTCACCCAGTGCTCACCCATCGATGGGAAATCCATGCCGAGTCGGCGATAGCCCGCGGCGATGGCGGAATTGCGATCACGAAACGGATCGGTCGCGTGACGCGCGCTGTCGAGAAGCGCGATGACTGCCGGCTCAGCCGACAGCGAGGACCGTGCGGCGTGCTCATGCGCAGCTGGCGACACGACAGCGGCATTTGTCTGCGCGGCGACCGGCGACGGCGCCATCGCGCACAGCAAAGCGCCGATTAAGCTCGACGGCACCGTGAAAGTGCAGGAGCTCATTGAACGCTCAGAATCTCAGTCTGGCCCAGAAACGCGAGGAGTCTCCTTCGAATGTCGGGCGTGAGCCCCTGCGGGAAATGACTCACCGCTCTCAGCCGCGCGAGCTTCTCCGCATTCGGGAGCTCGCCACGGCCGACACGGTAATCCCGGCCCATCATGTCCAGCGAGAATATCTTTATCGCGGTGAATGGAGCGAACATGATCTTCCCGCCCGAGATCACCACGCCATCGTCCTGAACTGCGATCAGCTCGCCGAAATACCTGCCCGACGAGACTTCGAGCGTCGCAGGCGCCCCGCCGGGACGCTGAGCGGCCGGCAGCTCGGATCCGCGCGTTCCGAATTGACACGAAGCAAGCGCGACGACGCTGCCGATCGCAATGAGTTTTACGATGTGCATGTTCCTACCTCGATGAAATCCGTGTGGAATAGAAGTGCCGCTCCATCTCCGATTGTTTCGAGCGCCAGCTCCGGATCGCTTCCGTGATGGCTTCGTCCGAAGGAGTGAAGGTTTTTCCCGAGGCGTTCCGTATCCAGCTTCCGCGCACCCATTCCGTGTAGTAGCCCTGAGACGCGAGCATGAAAGTTCGCGCACCGGAAGCGAGATCACCCGCGTCGAAATCCACGGCGAACGATTGTCCCGGAGTGGTGATCAGATATCCGTCATCCGCGTCGCGTATGGACGACAGCGCAGCGGTGTTTTGGGAGGGATCGTACATCGCCACTCGCGCCGTGGGTACACGATGAGTCTCGGGTCGCCGCCACCCGGAAGCGACGCGCACGACATCGATTCTCCAATCGTCGGCGACGAACGACAGTCTGACGCGAACGCTGTCATCGTCGCTCCGCGCGGGCACGAGAACAGCGACGTCGTGAAATGCGATCGGGCCCGAATCGCCAATTCGTGCGACCTGGACGTATCGTCCGTTCTCACGAACCGAGATTCGCATTCCCATGCGTGTCGCGTACCAGCGTCCCATATCTATCGCAGTGCTGATGTGGCCGAGGTCACCGCCGAGCCAGTCGAGGGACCGCGCTCCGGGGGCGGCGAGTATCTGCTCGTAGAGAAGGACCGTGTTGAGAAGACTGTTGCGCATGTTGAGCACGATCGCGACGCTGTCCCCTCCTCGCGGGGCGGGGAACGCGATATTGATGTAGTCATCGAGATCCGCTGCAGAGACTGCGCGGAGAGTCTGGTCAGCCGTGCTGAACACGACGCCGTCCGCGTTGCGAACCGTCCCCGCGAGATCGCGGCCCGCGCGGTCGCGCACCGAGAACACGGACGAAAGGCCACTCAACGCGATCGGCCTGCCCGACTGATCGGGGAGTGCAAGCTCTCCGGCCTCGTGGCGCACGTCTATCAGCTCGAGATGATTAATGTAGTGTGTCTCGAGCGCCTCGTTGCGAACGTGGAGCACCACGCGACCGTCCTTTGCGGAGACGCTGTGGAGACGATCCACGTCGCGCTGCTCGAACAGCGGCGCGATGCTGTAGGAGAAGCCTTCGGCCTGAAGTACCTGAGCGCTGGCGCTGTCGGTGTAGAAGGTCGGACACGATCCGAATATCGCGACCGCCAGCAGCGCTGCTGCGGGCACTCCAACGGCGATGGCGGCTCCCGTCGCAGCGACTGATTTGCCCATGTTGATTTTGGTGTCGTACGACTCCATGCCGACGACACTGTCGAGCGGAATCGGCCCCGACTGACTCAGCACCGGGGTGCCGAGTGCGTAACGCGAGCCGCTGGTAATGAGTGTGTTGTTGGCAATCCTGACGCCGGTGGGATACAACACGGTGGATCCATCCACCAGGTGCGCCTTCACAGGCGATGTTACTTCCGTCGGGGCATGCCGCACATCAAGCGGCGTTACCTGCGCGCTGTGGAACACGCACGAGATAGCGCCGGCAGTGACGGCGAAAACCAGCGGAATGCGCAGCGCGCGAAACAATAACTTGGATGCAGGCGTCATCAGTGCTGACCTCGGTGAGGTTTCCGCGTGACAACCTGCGGCCGCCGGCCGGATAATCAAATACGTATTGTTACGTATCAGCTCTCGCGGGGCCTACTCCCCGGTCGGAAACGTCTCCGGCACCTCGCCGTCCGGCTGCACCCGCAGGTGGAGGGGATCCACTGCCTTCGATTCGTCGATGAAAATGAACGCGTCGTAGCGCTCGGGAAGTATCGTCGGCACGTAGTTCCCCCGGTGCTCGGTCCGCGGGTCGTAGACGACACCGATCGCACGGTGACCGCGGGGTTCGTGGAGGGCTGCCATCGGCTCCTCCTGCTCGCGGAAGAGAAGTAGGGAATCGCGCCCCACTCCCTGGTGCATCGCCGCTTCGTAGCTTCCGGCGCGGGCTTCGGGCACCCGCATCCT
>JAHFCS010000235.1 GCA_023249395.1 Gemmatimonadota bacterium | reverse complement strand
TCTGGCCGCCGGTGTTTATGTCGCCGTTGGTGATACACTTCCGGCCGCGGCGTCCTTTCTGTGTGGGCAGTTCCTGCTCGGCATCCTGATCCTTCGGCTGGTGGATGGAGCATGGGTATTTCAGGACATCCGGCTTCTCGTTCTCGTTTTCACCTTCCTTTATGGTGGAACGCTGCCCCTCGTGGTAGTCTCCGGGCTGGGCGGAGACGCAGAGGGGCTCGCGGGTGCGGCGTGCATGTACGCCACAGCGATGCTCGCCTTCAACTTCGTACAGTGGTGGTTCAGGCAGCCGTGGCACGACATTCCGGCCGAAGTATTCGCCAGAATCCGGCCGTCGTTCGCCAACGCGGCTCTGGTCTTCATCGGCTTCGCGTTTGTGTTGTCCTACGCTGCATCGCGCGGAATTCAGTTTTCGTTGACAATCGATCGCTCGCAGGTGCGCTACATCGGAACCCAGGTCTGGGTGGTTTCGATGCTCGTCACGAACGGATTCGTGATGTACATGATGGCCGGATGGACACAGCTGAAACACAACGCTCGAGTAACACTCGTTCTGTCTGTTACGGCGTTCATTCTTCTCCAACTGTTCCTCGGCAACCGTCGCGACTTCATGCCGATGTTCATTTTCCTCGCCGGCATCGTAGCAACCCAGCGTCACGCGATCATCCGATTCGGGACCGTCATTCTCGGCTTCTTCGCCTTCACCGTGCTGACTCTGCTGGGCCTGTTGCGACAGGTGATAGCATTCCCGACGCTGCTCTCGGCCAACCCGGTTCAGCTCCTCGTTACGCAGAACGAATTCGTATCGCCGATCCAGACGCTGATGTTCTACGTGATCAAGAACCGGCCGCTGCGGCTCGGGTTCACATATGTCGCCGCTCCTGGGCTGTTCATTCCGCGAGCCTGGTGGCCGGAAAAGCCCGAAAGCCTGTCGCTGCAGTTCATGAGGGACGCATTCGGGACGGTGAACATCATGGGCTACGCCTACACGCCGGTCACCGAAGCATTCGTCAACTTCGGCTGGGTGGGGCCGTTTATTTTCTACGCACTGCTGTCGATCGCTCTCGTGAAGCTTGTAAAGCACGCTGACGCCCATCCCGGATTCTATTTCGTCTGCTTCTCGCTGGTGGTCGATTTCAACCGCGGGGATGTGGGCGGGACGTTGTACGCGATCGTATTCCTCTTCGGGGCTCTCAAGACAATGGATGTTCTCTCCCGGCTGCGGTGGGCGCCCCAGCGCTGGCGTCGGGCATGGCAGCCGGCGCTCGAGCCAGACACTGGTGCGAGCCCCGCGCCGGGCTACTGATTCATGCTCGTCGCGCTCAATCTCCTGTATCTCATTCCTGGCGTTGTTGGAGGAACCGAGACGTACGCCACGTCACTCATCCACGCTCTTGCCAGAGCCGACGCCGACAACGAATACATCGTCTTCGTCAACAAGGGAGCGGCGGACCTCGACGTTACCCCCGCTGAAAATTTCCGGCGCGTTGTCTGTCCCTTCATCGCGCTCAGACGCATCGTCCGCTATAGCTGGGAACAGGCTGTTCTCCCCCTCCAGCTTCGGCGCGAGCGGCCGGACGTCGTGCACTCGCTCGGATATGTCGCTCCGCTTGCCGCTCAGGGACCGCATGTCGTCAGCGTCCACGATCTGAATTATCTCGGACACCAGGGACGCCGGACGGCGGCGGGGCGGCGCGCGTTCCGCTTTTTCGTCGAGCAGTCGGTAAGGCGCGCCGAGCACGTCATTACAATATCGGAATTCTCGCGCACCGAGATCGTGAAGAATCTTTCGGTTGCCGAGGACAAGATCTCGGTCATTCACCTGGCGGGGAGGGAGGGAGCCGGGAATGACACGCCGAAGGCGGCGGTATCGGGAGCCGGCTCGGTGCCGGCACCATACATAATGGCCTTCGGAAGCCTGAGTGCGCACAAGAACCTGGCGCGGCTCGTGGCTGCCTTCAACAAGATCTCGAACGTGGTACCGCACGTGCTCGTCCTCGTTGGGCACATGCCGGAGAATCCGGTCTTTCGCGCCGAGCTGGAGCAGAGTGGGAGCGACCGCGTGAAGTTCACGGGCTATCTGCCCGAAGACGAGGTGCAGGCGCTGATAAGCGGTGCGTCGTTGTTCGCTTTTCCGTCGCTCTATGAAGGGTTCGGGATGCCGATCCTCGACGCTCAGCACGCCGGCGTCCCCGTGGCGTGCTCCGCCGCAGCGGCGCTTCCCGAAATCGCGGGCGAAGGCGCTTACCTCTTCGATCCGTACTCAGTGGATGCGATTGCCGACGCTCTCAAGGTCTGCCTGCTCGACATGGATCTTCGCCGTGATCTCGTGGACAAGGGATATCGCAACGCGGCCCGCTTTTCCTGGGAGAAAACAGCGCGCGAGACGCTGGACGTCTATTCGGCCGTTGCTTCGTGAGAGCCAACGGCCACACCTTCGTTTTCCTGTCGCAGGTCTATGTCCCGGATCCCGCTGCGGTCGGGCAGCATCTGGCCGATGCCGCAGAGGAGCTCGTGCGTCGCGGCAACCGCGTAGTCGTCTTCACCGCGAGCCGTGGATACGACGATCCTTCGGCCGAATATCCCCGGCGCGAGATGATTCGCGGAGTGGACGTCAGGCGCGTTCCGCTGGCCTCTTTCGGCAAGAGCTCGATTCCGGTAAGAATGCTCGGCGGCATTCTCTTCGTGCTCCAGGTGATAGTGCGAAGCGCGTTCCTGCGAGGAATCGACGCGGTGGTCGTCAGTACTTCGCCACCCGTGGGTTCCTTCGGCGCCGTTGTCATCGGGATGATGCACAGGGCGCCGGTGAAATACTGGATCATGGACGTAAATCCCGACCAGATGATAGCCCTCGGAATGATCGGCGAGCGGGACCTTCCGGTGAAGATCTTTGACTGGCTCAACCGGGTGATCCTGAATCGCGCCGCCGACGTCATTGTTCTCGACCGGTTCATGGCGGAGCGCATCAACCGCAAGGTGGATGTTTCGAACAAGCTGACGGTGCTTCCTCCCTGGGCGGCTGAGGATCCGGACTCAGTGGTCGAGCATGCGGAGAATCCCTTCCGCAAGCTTCACGGCCTCGACGGGAAGGTGGTAGTGATGTACAGCGGCAACCACGGACCGTCCAATCCGCTTACGACGATCATCGAGGCGGCGAGACGGGTGTGTGACGATCCTCGGCTGGTCCTGATGTTCGTCGGCGGCGGGGTCGGCAAACGAGAGGTCGAGAGCGCCGGCTGTCCCAACATCAGGTCACTGCCTTATCAGCCACAGAGCGAGCTCCGTTATTCGCTCGCTGCCGCTGACGTTCATCTGGTGACTGTCGGCGATCAGATTCCCGGCATCGTCCATCCGAGCAAAGTCTACGGCGCAATGGCTGTCGCGCGGCCAATTCTCCTCATCGGCCCCGACGAGAATCACGTCGCCGACTTACTCGACGAGAACGACATCGGATGGCACGTGCGCCACGGAGACGTGGACGGTGCCGAGCGCATCCTGCGGGAGATCGCCGGCGCCGATCCTGAAGTCCTCGCCGAGAAAGGCCGCCGCGCGCGCGACGTGATGCGTGGCATTGGGGGCAAATCAGCGGCATGCGGCCGGCTGTGCGACGTTCTCGAGAAAGGACTGTGACCGCTCCCGAGCGGCGAGATTCGACAGAGGTTGGACCGGTTCTTGTCACCGGCGCCAGCGGATTCATCGGGAGGCATGTTTGCGAATCGTTCGTTGCCGGCGGTGCGACCGTTGTCGGCCTCGCGCGTCGTCCGGGCTCACTGGCGGCAGGGGTACGCCCTGCGCCGGCTTCGGATCTGCTCGAGCGCGAGGCGATCCGCCGCGCGCTCGGAGGAGTCGAGACGGTGATTCACTTAGCCGGCCGGGCGCACGCAAAACCGGAAGGAAAGCACGATCCGGCCTCCGAGTGCCAGCGACTCAACGTCGATGGGACGAAGCTGCTGCTCGAGGAAGCGGCAAGCGCCGGAGTGCGACGCTTCATCTTGATCAGCACTGTCAAGGCGGTGGCAGAGGAGAGCGACAATGCGCTCGACGAAACGACTCCGCCGCTGCCGGTGGACGCATACGGAAAGAGCAAGCTCGAGGCTGAGAGGCTCGTCCGTGTCTTTGCGCTACGCGAAGGAATGCACGCTCCCATTCTTCGATTGCCTCTGGTCTATGGACCGGGGATCAAGTCGAACATGCTGCGTCTCTTCGCGGCGGTGGACCGCGGTCTGCCGTTGCCATTCGGATCGGTGCACAATCGCCGGAGCTTCGCTTACGTCGGAAACGTGACCGAGGCGATCCGCGCGGTGCTGCGCACACCCGCGGCCGCCGCCGAGACTTTTTTCGTGAGCGATCGAGAGGACATGTCGACTCCGGAGCTGATCAGGCGGATCGCGCATTCTCTCTCCAGAAAGCCGCGTCTCGTTGGCGTTCCGGTTGCGGCGCTTCG
>JAHFCS010000234.1 GCA_023249395.1 Gemmatimonadota bacterium | reverse complement strand
AAGAGTGGTGGGGTATGATGGTCCGGTGCGCTGGGACAGCTCGAGACCGGATGGTACTCCACGCAAGCTCCTCGACTCGTCGCGCATTCGGGCCACCGGCTGGTCGCCTCGCATTTCCCTCGAGGACGGAATTCGCTCAGTTTATGAATGGTATCGTGAAGCGAGTGAGTCGCTCTTGACCAGGATCGGCAATTGACCACTCCACGTCCGCGTTCCACCGAGCCCCTGACTGTCCAGGTCCCGGTCGAGCCGATACGTCCGGATCCGGTGCCTGACGCCGAGGAATTCTCCGTCGTATCTCTCGTAAATACGGTCCTGAGACATCGGTCGCTGATCGTGAGTCTGGCGCTGGCCTTGGGATTCTACGCCGGGTTGAAGAGTTTCAGGTCGCCCCGGCTGTTCACTACCGAAGCGCAATTCATGCTGAAAGGGGCCAGGGCGCCAACCCAGATGCAGGGACTCGCGGCGCAGTTCGGGATAGCAGTAGGTGGAGGCGATGCCGGCCAGTCGCCCCAGTTCTACATGGATCTTATTGAATCGCGTCCGTTGCTCTACGCGGTGGCGAATCAGCAATACCGCATTCGGACCGACACAGGATTAGTCGCCGGAAATCTGGCCACGATATACAACATCAGGAACAAGAACCCGGCGATCGTCAGGGCCAGTGTTACAAACGCCTTGAAGGGCCAGATCGACGAGGCGGTGTCGCTCAAGACTGGAGTGATCACTCTCGGCGTGCATGCGAGACATCCCGGGCTCGCGGTGCAGATCGCGCGTGCAGTGCTCGACCAGGTCAACGTCTTCAATCTGTCGCGGCGCCAGGAGCAGGCGAGCGCGGAGCGCGCATTTATCGAGAAGCGGCTTGGTGAGGCACAGGGAGAGCTGACCCAGGCTGAGAGCAACCTGCAGTCGTTCCTTACGGAGAATCGTGACTTCCGCAGCTCGCCGACCCTCAATCTCGAGTTCGATCGTCTCAACCGGGCCGTCCAATCCCGCCAGTCCCTCTACAACGCGCTGGCGACTACGTACGAGCAGGCGAAGATCGAAGAGGTCCGCGATCTTCCGGTCATCACTGTGCTGGAGCCGCCGGACTACCCGATTCAGCCGGATGCGCACGGCGGTCTCCGCAAGACCTTTCTCGGAATGCTCGTCGGATTCGCGATCGGACTTGTGCTTGCGTTCCTGCGGGATCGGCTCGCTGCAAATCGCGTCCTGCGGTCCGATGAGTTCGCGGAGTTCACCGAGCTGAAGCGCGAGACGCTGAGAGACCTGACGCATCCATGGCGCCCAATCGGTCGTCTTCTCGCGTCGCGCCGACGATCCTGAGGCAGTCATCGACGGAGTGCTGACCCGCCGGCTGGTAATCGGCACGGTTCAGCTGGGAATGCCGTACGGCCGGCACCGAAGGTCGCCCGTGATGTCCCAGTCAGATGCATTCCGGATTCTGGATGCCGCATGGGCGCTGGGCGTCCGTGCGTTCGATACTGCGGAAGCATACGGCGCTTCCGCGGCGATGCTGCGCGCATGGACTGACTCGCGCAGCAACGCTCACGAAGTGGAGGTTGTGACCAAGTGCAAGGTGGACGCTTTGGCGTCGCCACAGGAGGTCGAGGAAGCCGCAGATGCAGCTCTCTCTCGGTTCGATGGGATGCGTCATCTGACCCTGCTGTCGCACGGTCCGGTCGGTGCAGATAAGTGGCCGGCTCTGTTGTCCGCCGCCGGGAGGCATGATGCCACCGTCGGACAAAGTGTCTATTCGCCGGAAGAAGTCAGCGCCGCCTGCGAGCTACCCGGGATCGGGAGGTTGCAAGCGCCGGGGAACATCCTGGATCAGCGAGCAATCGCTGCGCGTGGCAATACCTCCGTCTGCCTCGATATTCGTTCGATCTATCTTCAGGGAGTACTGCTCGAGCGTCCTGACGATGCCGACGTTCGCGCACCAGGTGCGTCTCCAGTTGCGGCTGCGCTCCAGGCCAGGGCCGCTGCGCTCCATACAGAGTTGGCGCCGCTTCTCGTCGCGAGTATGCTCCGAGTGATCGGCGAGCGCGACAGGCTGGTTCTGGGCGTCGACGAGATGTCGCAGCTCGGCGCATTCCCGGCTGCTCTGGGAATCCCGGAAGGCACAGTCCGTCAGTTCATGGAGGAGGTCGCGCCACTGTCTGACGATCCCGCGACGGTCGGCATACTCGATCCGCGGACGTGGCCTGCTCAGCCGTCGGCGGGTCAGGCGGGACCGACCCAGGCGGCTCGATGAAGGTCGTGGCGCGATCATCCAGGCGCGGACGTCATCGGCCCGTGGTGACGCCGTTTCTGCGGCGGGATGCTGGAGTCCGGCGGTTGCGTTACATACATTCCTCGGGGCCAGCCGTGCCGCGCGCGCGGCGGACGGTTGACGACAATGCTGACCTCGACTTCGTCAGAGAAGTCCGGACCTGATGGTACTTGCGATCATTCAAGCTCGAATGGGAAGCGCACGACTCCCCGGCAAGGTCCTCCAAGAACTCTCGGGCGTCCCACTCTTGACCCACGTAATTCGTAGGGTCAAGGCGGCTCGGCACGTGAACCACGTCTGTCTCGCCATCCCCGACACGCAAGAGAATAACCCGCTCGCCGCCATTGGCGTATCCGAGGGTGTGGATGTCTACCGGGGTAGTGAGGACGATGTACTAGCCCGCTTCTTCTGGGCGTCCCAACGCTATCCGGAATGCGCAGCAATCGTTCGTGTAACCGCGGATGATCCGTTTGTTGACAAGGACCTTATCGATGCCGCGATCGGCCTGTTCCTGCAGGAGTTGGCAACACCCGGGGATCTGGGACCTCCTGTCTACCTGCAAATGGGTGGTATTACGTGGCCGTGGGGGATGGGGGTCGAGGTAATGAGTCGAGATGCACTATCCCAAACACATATGTCGGCGTCGTCGTCCGACGATCGCGAACACGTCACGTCGTGGGCGCGAAGGCATTTTCGACAATGGATTGTAAAGAACCCCTATGACAGCCAGCACCCGGTTCACCTCCGCTGGACGGTGGACACCGAGGAAGATCTGGCGTTTGCCCGAGGCGTGTATGACCGCCTGTACGCAAGTGATCCGGTGTTCGGCTATCGGGCCATGTGCGAGGCGGGATATTGATCACCAAGGTCTGCCCACCGTGGGGCGTTGCGTGAACGCCGATCATAATTCGTTCAAACCCGACGCCAGGCTGCTGGTCTGGCAGGCCAGGAAAGCGGCCGGATGAAAAATGGTATGGTTGTCGCCCAGTTCGAGCGGGAATTTTCCGCCTATGTCAATGCGAGATGGGCGGTCGCAATGACCAATGGAACTGTCACGCTGCAGGCGGCACTCGTCGCACTGGGAGCCGAGACACGAAACAGGGTGGCCGTTCCGCCCCTCACGATGTCAGCGACGACGATTGCGGTACTTCAGTGCGGGGCGACTCCGGTCTTCCGTGACGTTGACCCAAGGACGTGGCTCCTGAAGGCGTCGAAAGCGGACGCAAGGTGGCTGATGCCCGTCTCGCTCTACGGACTTCACGCGCCTAGCTACGACGCGGCGTTTACCGTGGACGACGCCGCACAAACTCTCCGCAAGCACGGAGACGCGGCCTTCACGAGTTATTCACTGCAATCAAGCAAGATCGTCAGCACCGGAGAAGGCGGCGTCTTGGTTACGAACGATGAGAACCTGGCAACCCGCGTCAGGGAATATACGAGTCTGGGCTATCGCATGAAGGCGGACGAACCGCGCATCTCGTCTGACATCCTGAAATCCCCATCCTTCAAGCGGCACCACAGCCTCGGCATCAATGGGAGGATGAACGACGTCACAGCCGAGGAAGGACTGAAGCAACTAGGGGAAGCCGACAGGCTACTCGGACAGAGACGGCAGGCCGCAGCGATTTACCGTGACGCCATAGGGGGATGCGACTGGATAACACCTCAGTACGTGCCGAACGGATGGCAACACGACTACTGGTGCTACTCGGTAGCCCTCGAACATGAACACCTCTGGCATCCGTTCGTTGACGCCATCGAAGCGAATGGAGGTGAACGCCCCTACGCCGCTTGGCGAATAACGTATTTCGAGCCTGCTTTCAAACACCTTGCGAAGGCGGGTACTTGTCCCATCGCGGAGGATTTGCAGCCCCGCCTATTGCAGCTACAAACCAACAAGCTGGATTCTGCCGAACGAAATGCGGCCGCGATTCGTCTCGCCATCAAGGAGATCGGCGGTAGCATATGAAGACGGAATGCTACGCTTCGAGCCTCCGCCCCTAGGCAAGAATCCTTCATCACACCGATTGATGCGTGTATCTTGTGCAGGAGGCATTCCTGGAAATTTTTCGTCGGACGATTACCTGTCGTCAAAGGCCATGACCGCGACTGGACGCGGCGCTGAGCGATGAGTGTGCCCGTGACCGTCGTCCCGGGCGACCGCCAACCAGTCT
>JAHFCS010000233.1 GCA_023249395.1 Gemmatimonadota bacterium | reverse complement strand
TCCCGATACGCTGCGCCGGCTTTATATCATCGCAGTGCTCGTGAGCTCGATCGCGATCGTCGAGTGGTTCCTCGTCACGCCCGATAAGCTCGTGCTTCTGGGAGTGGCGGCTTACTTCCAAAACTTCCTCAACGTCGCGGCGTTCACGACCGGAAACGAGTTCGGCCTGCCGATGAACTACTGGACGCGAATAGGGAATGTCGAGGTCCAGCGCGCGGGCTCGGTCTATCTGTCGAGCCAGGGCTTTGCCGTGCCGTTCCTGATTCTGCTGCCGGCGGCGACGGCGTGGGTCTTCGGCGCCGTCAAGCGCCGGACGCTCTCCGTGAAGCTCGAGTATGCCATAGTCTGGCTCGGTCTCATGCTCAGCATAACGCGGATGACGATTCTCGTCTGTGCGCTCCAGCTACTGCTTGTTATATTGATGCTCCGGCGTCCCGAATGGGCAGTCGCGGGTCTCGTCGCCGGCGTCGGCGCGCTCCTCGTCGCTTTCCTCGTCGTCCCTGGACTTCCAGGCTTCATCTGGGACACACTCACATGGCAGACGGGTAGCAGTGCGTCGCACATCAACGACTGGAGCAAGGGGTTTCAGGCGTTCTTCGAGCGGCCGTGGGGTGCCGGGCTCGGTACGACCGATCAGTCGGCGGTGCGATTCGGTCTGAGTCCGCTCACCGCTGACAACGGCTACTTCAAGTACGCCGTCGAGCTCGGCGTCGAGGGACTCATCGCACATCTCGCGATTTACCTCGGAATCGGTCTCGCCTCTTTCAAGGTCGCGCGAAACGGCAGCACAGAATACCGGCGGCTGCTCGGGACCGTGGTCCTCTTCACGACAGTCGGCGTGATGATCAACGCGGTCACGGGCGTCGTGTTCAACGCCCTCGTGCTCTCTTACCTTTACTTCTGGTTCGCGGGCGCGGTCGTGACCGTCGCCCAGCGCGAGTCGGCTCCGCGCCGGGTGCCGGCGCATGTCCCTCTCGAGCTGGCCCCCGCGTGACCGCCCCTGCGCGACCACCTTCCACGACCGCTGGCGGGTCGCTCATTCGTTCCCTCGCCGACAACAGTGACAGACGTTCGCTCGCAACACGCATGCGGCGGCGGCGGTTCGAGCTCTTCCTGTCGTTACTGCGAACCATCGAAGGACACGTCGAGATACTGGACATCGGCGGCACGCAGCAGTTCTGGGACCTTATGCTTGGCGACGATCCCGGCGATCTCCGTGTCACTTTGCTCAATGTCGAGCCGCAACAGGTGTCGTCGGCGCGCTTCGTGAGCGCGATGGGTGACGCGCGGTCCCTGCCTCAGTATCAGCCGCAGAGCTTCGACGTCGTGTTCTCGAATTCGGTGATCGAGCACGTCGGCGGCTACGAAGATCAGCGCCGGATGGCCAACGAGGTCCGGCGAGTGGGGCGGCGATTCTTCGTGCAGACGCCCAACAAGCGCTTTCCCCTCGAGCCCCATTTTCTCTTTCCCTGGTTTCAATACCTGCCCGTCGGTGCACGAGCGTGGCTCGTCAACAACTTTGACGTCGGGTGGTACAAGCGCATCCCCGATGCAGCCGTCGCGCGGGCGGAGGTCGAGTCGATTCAGCTTCTGACTCGCGGCCGGTTCAGCTCACTTTTTCCCGGTGCTCGCATTCATGAGGAGAAACTTGCCGGGCTGACGAAATCCTTCGTCGCGATCGGCGGGTGGGACTGAACAAGCACGATCAGCTGATCATCTGCTGCGGCAGAGCCTACACTAGTGACGCGAGAGCATCCACTGCTTCACCACAAAGCCTCGTGCCGGCTTCGCCCTGGATCAGGCTGAACGCAACTGCCGGCGCCATCGCAGGACGATAGGGGCGCGCTGAGGTGAGAGCGTCGTAGACGTCAGCGACACACAGTATGCGCGTCGGCAGGTCCAGCTCCTCGCCGCGCACACCCCATGGATAGCCGGAGCCGTCGAGCTTCTCGTGATGGAGGGCAGCCATTCTCGCGAAATCAGCGAAAGCGCCGACGCGTGAGAGAATCTCCCACGTGTAAACCGAATGTTGCTGCATCGCGTTGCGGTCGAAGCGCGTCAGTGCACCGGGATTGTCGAGCAGGCGCGACGAGACGCCCAGCTTGCCGATGTCGTGAAGCAGCGCGGCGCGACGGAGCCGGCGCCTCTCTTCCTCCTTGAGTCCCAGGCGCTCCGCGATTGCGCCGGCGTAACTCGCCACCCTGGTAGAGTGGCAATATGTAAACGGCGACTTGGCGTCGATGATATCGGCAAACGCACGCGCGACGTCGTCGATCCCGCGCTCGTCAACCAGCCTAACATGGTTCGACGGCTTGAGCGCAAGCGCCTCGGCGTTCACATCGGGTGAGTCGAGCTTTGCCCACCATTCGGAATCGTTTTCCCACGCGGCGACGATATCCACGAGCCGGGGCTCGAACCAGCGACCGCGCCGCGCGCATGCCGTGCGGATCGCATAGCCCACTCCGCGCTGGGCGCGAAATGCCTCGACAGTCTGCGCGAGGTTTGCGATTCGCGACAGCAGCGGTATCTCCTCGCCACGCCTCCCGTCGGGAAGACCGCACCCGTCCCATTGTTCATCCAGCGATCTGATGGCATGAGCCGTCGCGCGGGGAAAGCCGAGACGGAGAGCCACCTTTGCGCCGCGCTCCGACCGCACGCGGATGAGGTTCCGTCCGATCTGGTCGTTATCGAAGAGTCCCAGAAAATGCGTAACGCGGCTCCAGGGTGACCCTCCAACAGCCACCGACCTGGCAACGTGGAAGGCCGCGGTGACCACGTGTTCCCGGTCCAGCCATCGCAGGTGTCGCTTGACTATCCTGTCGTCGGTGTCGAACAGCGCAGTAACGTATGCGGCATTACTCGAGGATCCCGCGTCCTTGAGCAGTACGGCGTCGTAGAGAGCCGCGCTCTCGTCGTCGGAGAGACCAAGCGTGTTCGCGATCCGCATTCCGATCATGCAGGTGCGGACCGTATGTCCTGGCGGCAGCCCGCCCGTCAGATCGAGCGCATAGGAGAGAGCTGTCAAAACTTCGGACAGCGACACGAGCCGAAGTCCGCGCGCAGTCTCGGGCCTGAGACTCATGGGTCGCTCCGCCGGACTCAGCGGGCGCTGGATCATGGTTGAAACTGCTGACGTCATCGGAATGACCTGTTGCCGGCGGATGACGGGGTCGTGTGCAGCGAAGCGCTGTGACGAACCCCGCAGTTTCATGACGCGCCAATTCTCGGGGCGTTTCGGAACTGGAAAATCCCATCTGCAGCAGACATATTTGTGATCGTCCGGCTGATGAAAACAAAGGAGAGTTCGGCCGTGCCCGACCTTTTGATCCGCATAAAGAAAAACAAGGATGGTTCCGCGTCCCTGTCGTGCGTTCGACACGATGGATCGACCACCTGGCAGCGCCAGGATGGTAAGCTCGGCGCTTTCTTCCCTCCCCACGACCTGACGCACTACGCTGTCGAGAACACGCTCGGGTATTCGAACGCTTTCTACGGCTTGATCGCCGACGGGTGGGAGTTGGCAGACTTCGGGGTACCGGTTGGCGAGCGTCGTCGTCCCATCCCCCGCGAGGCGGGTGAGGTGGAGGTGTTCGTTGGGGTTCTCGACCTCGAGCGACGGTTGCTGCAGCGTTTCTCGACCGCGGAGTTCAACGACCAGGCGCGCTTCGCCGCCGATCGGCAAGGCAGCAACGGATTCGTTCCTCGCGAATTGACGGACGACGAGCTCGCGCGTGTCCGCGCAGCGCGCGCCGAAGTCTTTGCGCGCTGGGCGGCCGTCGAGCCTGGATCTGCGCTCGAGCTGTCCTTCGCCAGAGGCGTCCCGGCGAGCGACTAGCTTTTTCGCCGGCGCATTCAGGCCGCGCGCGTTTCACATCGTCGCCTGCCTGTACCTCAGCGCCTCGCCGACGTGCGCCGCCGACACCGAAGCCGACTCGTCAAGATCGGCGATTGTGCGCGCGACCTTGAGTACCCGGTGGTATCCACGCGCCGAGAGTGTCAGGCCCTCTGCTGCACGGTGGAGCAGAGTTCGCGCGGCAGCCGTCACGGCGCCATGCGCGTCGATCCAGCGCCCTGGTACGTGCGCATTGCATCCGATCCCTGCCATGAGCGCGTACCTGGCGCGTTGGCGAGCTCGTGCATTGCATACGCGCTTGCGAATGTCGGCAGACGATTCCGCATCGCGCGAGTCCGCCAGCGCCGACAGCGCAACACGACCGACTGCGACGTGCATGTCGATCCTGTCGGCGAGCGGCCCCGAGATCCTCTTTGCGTATCGCTCGACGTCGGAGGCCGAACAGGAACACGCTGCCGTTCCGTCGCCGAATCGCCCGCAGGGGCAGGGATTCGTCGCGCCGACGAGGGTGAACATCGCTGGGAATGCAACCGACATCGAGGCGCGAGAGATAACGACGCGGCCATCTTCCATCGGCTGCCGGAGACCTTCGAGCACCGACCGCGG
>JAHFCS010000232.1 GCA_023249395.1 Gemmatimonadota bacterium | reverse complement strand
CGTTTTTGTGTGACCTCTCACAAAGTCCATATAATGCTCTTTCCCGCCGCGCTTCACCCACACCTTGAGCTGCTCCGAGAGCGCGTTCACAACTGAAACGCCGACGCCGTGGAGTCCGCCGGAGACCTTGTACGTGTTCTTGTCGAACTTTCCTCCGGCGTGGAGCACCGTCATCGCCAGCTCGACGCCGGGGATCTTCTCGGTGGGATGGATGTCAACCGGAATGCCGCGTCCGTTGTCGGCGACGGTGATCGAGTCGTCTCCGTGTATCACCAGACTGATCTTGCTGGCGTGGCCGACGAGAGCCTCGTCGATCGAGTTGTCGATGACTTCGTACGCGAGGTGGTGAAGTCCGCGAGACGATGTGGAGCCGATGTACATTCCGGGACGTTTGCGGACCGCTTCGAGTCCCTTCAAAACCTGAATCTGGCCAGCATCGTATCGGGTAGCGCTGGCGATGGCAGTCTTCGGCATTAAGTCCGAGTTGGGGCGAAAGAGAAGGCACCGAATACACACCGAAGAGCGGTTTGTCCGGATTTCTTGAAATCTACACTCTAGAAGCCCTGAAAGCAATCTGAAATCTGCCGACTAAGCCGTTACCGCAAAAGAACTTACCGCTTGAGCTGGAAACGTATTTTTTTGACCCGCCGAGCGCTGGCATGGGAGTTCAGCGCGCGGATCAATTCCGGCTCCATCAACGACAGCTCGGTCATCCATCCGTTGGTGGTTACGGCGACGAAAAGAGTCCCGTCGGGAGTGATCGACATCGCCTCCGTCACGCTCGCGATCTGTGGTCCTACAACGCTCGCCCAGTCGTCGATCGTGCTCACCTGCTGAATCCGGTCGGCAAGGCCCTTTCCCTTGAGGAACTCCGACACCACTCCTCCGAGGGGCTCAGGCTTGATGCGTTTGTCGCGACTCATTGGTCTACCCGCTTGATCGCCCCGGCGCGAATGGACGCACGCTCCAGCCACAGCAGCTCCGGAGGAATATCCGTGTCCCTGGGAACGGCGAGAATCGTCTGGCCGAGTCCGGCGTTACCCAGCAGCTCGAGAATTCGCGCCGACCGTCTCACGTCGAGCTCGGCGAAGGGATCGTCCAGCAGCATCATTGGCTCGAGTCCGCAGCTCACGCGGAGCGTCGCCACTTCAAGCATACGGAGAGCGATCGCAGCTGTCCTTTGCTGTCCGGCGGACCCGAATGCGCGGAGCTCCCGGCCGGAGAGCGTGAGATGAAGATCGTCGCGATGGGGACCTGAGTGCGTCATCCCGCGCCTGATGTCGTGCGGACGCTGGCGCTCGAGCGCCGCCGCCAGAAGCTCTCCGGCATCGCCCTCTCGAATGAGTGAGCTCTGGTACGACATCCGTGGCTCGCCTTCTTCACCGATCGCGACGCAGATGCGCGCGAATTCCGCGGCGTACTCTCCCACCCAGCGCGCCCGCTCGCACGCGATCACTGCTCCCGATTCAGCGAGCGCCGGCTCCCACGCCACAATTGCGTCATCGGCCTCCGGGTGTCGAGCCGCATGGCGCAAGGCGGCGTTGCGCTGCAGAAGCGCCGACCGGTAGCGCTGCAGCGCAACGAGATACCGCCTCGACGTCAACGCCAGCACGAGGTCGAGATAGCGCCGTCTTTCGCCCGGGGCGCCGGCGATGAGCTGGATGTCGCGGGGCGAGAACATCACCGCCGGCAGGCCGCCGAAGGCGTCGCTCAGTCGCGGCAGCGCCACTCCGTCGCGTGTGACGCGCTTGCGCTTGCCGGCGAGGTCGAATCCCACCCCCAGCTCGTGGTCGCCGTCAGTGCGCACCGAGAGAGCTATGTGAAAGCCGCGGACGCCGAAGCGTACCACGTCCTGGTCGCGCGCGCCGCGCACACTCCTGAGAACCTGGAGATAATAGATCGCATCGAGGAGATTCGTCTTCCCCTGTCCGTTCTCGCCGATCACCGCCAGGCCTGCTTCGGGAAAATCCAGATCCACACTGTCGAGATTTCTGAAGTCGCGTATTACCGCATGTCGCAGCCAGACCCGCGGAGTGCTCACTTCCCCCTGAACTCGGCCGGCCGCTTCTCGAGAAAGGCCTTCGTTCCTTCGCGCATGTCATCCGTGGCTGCGAGCAGGCCGAAGAGCGTGGCTTCCAGAGCAAGTCCGCCTTCGAGCGACATGTCGAGACCGAGATCTACCGCCTGGATGCATGCCGTCACTGCCAATGGACCGTTGGCAAGAATCAACCGCAGCATATCTGTCGCTGACACGATCAGCGCATCGGCCGCTACGACGCGGTTCACCAGTCCGATGCGATAGGCTTCGGCCGCGTCGATCGTCTCGCCGGTGAGCAGCAGCTGGAGCGCGCGCCCCTTGCCGACGAGGCGGGCCAGGCGCTGTGTTCCGCCGTAGCCGGGACAGATTCCAAGCTTCACCTCGGGTTGTCCGAACTTCGCCTGTTCGGACGCTACCCGGATGTGGCAGGCCAGCGCGAGCTCGCATCCGCCGCCCAGTGCAAAGCCGTTCACGGCAGCGATGACAGGCTTATGGGACGTCTCGAAGCGGCGGAAGATCCGCTGTCCCTCGATCGCGAGAGCCCTTGCCGAGTTTGCTGTCTCGGTCGCGAGCTCGGAGATGTCGGCGCCGGCAATGAATGCGCGACCGGCACCGGTGACGATCAGACCGGAGATGTCATCGCGCCTGATCACTTCGTCGATTGCCGTCCCCAGCTCCGCCATCGTCGCGGCGTTCAAGGCATTGAGTTTGTCGGGACGATTGACAGTAAGCGTGGCGATTCCGCCGTCCGTTGCGAGCGTCACTGATTGGTAGGGCATGGCGGGCGAGTTGAGGTAGCTCTGTTACGGGTGTAATGTACGCGACCGGTCAGTCCTCCGCCTCCAAACGCAACCACGCATGGCGCAGCAGTGGATTCTGAGAAAAGGCACGAAGACGACGGGCTTCCGTTACGTCACGCGCAACGGAAAACCGGTCCGCTCGAAGCAGCAGCTCGAGCGCATTGATGCGCTCCGGATTCCGCCGGCGTGGCGCGAAGTTCACGTGGCGGCGGGCGAGAGAGCGCCAATCCAGGCCTGGGGATTCGATGCTCGCGGCAGGAAGCAATACCGGTATCACACGCGTGCGGTCGAGAAGGGTGAGCTCAGGAAGCACCATCGAGTCCGCCAGCTGGCAAACGACCTGCCAACGCTGAGGCGAAAGCTCGACAAGGCCTTTCGCCGGCGCGGATTCCCGAAGGAAAAGGTGTGTGCGGGAATCCTCGTGCTCATCTCGGACGCGTTCTTCAGGGTGGGCAGCGATCGTTACGAGCATGACAACAACACCTTCGGCATAACGACGCTGAAGAAGTCACATACCACAGTGGCGGGACACGCGGTTCGCATCGAATACAAGGGCAAGCGCGGGATCAAACAGTGGCAGTTCATTCACTTTCCAGACATGGTAGGCTTCATAAAGTCGTTGTTGAAGACTCCGGGCCGCCGCCTGTTCCGCTACCAGGAAGACGGCAAATGGCTCGACGTCACCGCGCGCGACGTGAACGATTACTTGAAGGAGCTGGCGCAGTTTCCCTACACGGCCAAGGACTTCCGTACCTGGGGTGGAACGCTGCGGATGGCGACAGTTCTCGCAGATATGGACAGGCCGCGCAACGAGCGCGAGCGCCGAAAAACAGTTGTGAGCGCGTTTCGCTTCGTAGCCGCTGACCTCGGCAACACTCCGGCGATTTGCCGGAAATCGTACGTACACCCCGTGCTGATCTCGCGGTATCTGCAAAACGGATCCACTATCGACATACGCCACGAATCGCATCGAGTGAAGAATGCGTCTCCATTCAGACATTCCGCCGAGGAGAAAGCGCTGATTGCCTTCCTCGCCGAACATTTCCCTGACCGCCGGAAGAAGCGGCGCGCGAAGTAGGAGAGCCGATGAGTCACCATGGAAAGAATTTCATTGCTGCCACCGCTCTCGTTCTCGCCGGCTGCGCGACGCAGTCCGCGACTCCCGGGGACACGCCCGTGAATAATCCCGCTCCGCTTGCCGTCACTGAGGCGGCAGACACGCTCAGAACTCCGACGGGGGAGATCTACGGCACGCTCGAGCTGCCGGCGGCGCGCACGCCGGTTCCTGTCGTTCTCATCATCGCCGGCTCGGGACCGACCGATCGCAACGGAAACTCCCCCGCCCTCCCCGGCTCGAACAACAGCCTGAAGATGCTTGCCGACGGACTGGCGGCGCGCGGCATCGCGTCGGTGCGCTACGACAAGAGAGGAATCGCGGCGAGCAGGGCGGCGATGACGAGCGAGTCCGACATTCGCTTCAACCATTACATCGAGGATGCCGAAGGCTGGATGCGACAGCTTCGGACTGACAAGCGCTTCTCCACAATGTCCGTGGCGGGACACAGTGAAGGATCCCTGATCGGTATGGTTGCTGCGCGCGAAGCGGGGGCGGACGCGTACGTGTCGCTCGAAGGCGCCGGGCGGAAAGCA
>JAHFCS010000231.1 GCA_023249395.1 Gemmatimonadota bacterium | reverse complement strand
TTAGTCGGGTGGCCACCGTTTCGGGTCGATTTCGGATAGAAGAAAGAGAGGTTATGCTGCTACTGTGTAACTATGTTAGGTTATCCTAATTCTAGCCGCAAGGGTGGGCTTACGTGCTTGCCACGAATAGCTAGCGGGTGAGCGCTAGGAACTCAGACAGGATTCGCTCGGTCATTCCCCAGACCACGAAACCGCCGTGATGGAATGCCCGGCGGGTAAACTCGAGCCCGCCGGCCGTCACGACAGTATCGCGCCACCCGGCGTCGCCCTGCAACAATGCCAAAGGCACCCAGAACGCGGCCGCCACCTCGTCGCTCAGCACCGGGTCCGCGGGCTCGCCAATCAACATGACGTACGGCCGCACCACGACTGCAGGCAGTCTGACCGTTTGCGGCCTGAGGTCGTCGAGCTGCCCCACGACCTCGCCATCCCGCCGCACGTCGATTCCCGTCTCCTCCCACGTCTCGCGCATCGCGGTCTCGAGAAGCGAAGCATCCCCCGGCTCTTCACGCCCACCCGGGAACGCAACCTGGCCGCTCCACGGATCCGTCTCGTAATGCGCCCGCTGGACAAAAAGAAGCTCTGGCTCATCGACTGGATCGCCGAGCCGCAATATGAGAGCAACCGCTGCGCGCCGAACATCGGGCAGGTTGGCCTCGGCGGCCTTTCGGACGGAGATCCGGTATTCGAGCCGCGCTATTCCTGGCTGCTCGCGCAGCCGGTCGATCGAAGTCACACGCCGGAGCGGGCCAGGTGCTCGGCGAAGAATCGCACCGTTCCCCGGGTGACGAGGGCGAGCGTCGGTGGCGCGTCCGTGACAGGATGCGCGGCGCCGAAGGTGTGGCCCGCGCCTTCGACTGTCCACAAAGTCGAGCGGCCGGGTGCGAGCTCGCTCAGCAGCTCTCCCTCCTTCACGGGGACCGTCTCATCGGCGTCGCCGTGGACGATGAGCCAGGGGATGTCGATCCTCCGCGCCGCGGCGGAGATGTCGAGCTTCGAATTCCCAAGCGCTTCGACTTCGTCGAGAATCGCGGTGCCGAGGCGCATGTTTTGTCCGGTGCGCGCGTTGTGGATGTCCGTGTAGCCGCGCCCGCGCCATTCGGCCACCTGAGGCCGGGGCCAGCGGAAAGTCGTGGAGATCGCCGCCCATGTCACGAGCGCCTTCACCTCGCGATCGAGCGATGCATGAAGGATCGCAACGCCGCCGCCGCGCGAATGGCCGAACAGTCCGAATGAGTGGTCGATCCATCCACGCCGGTGTGACTCGGCGATTACCTGATCGAGATCGGTGAGCTCCTGGGTGAAGGTGTTGGTTCTGAATTCCTCGAGGGTGGAAAAGTTCTCGCGGTCTTCGCCCACGCCGCTCCCCGAGAAATCGAAGGTGACTGCGCGCATCCCGTGCTCGGCGATTGCCCGCGCGAGGTATGGGAAAAATGCCCAGTGCGCGAATCCCTTGAACCCGTGGCATATGACGACCGTGCCCGATCCTCCTGCTTCCCCACCCCCACCCCCACTCTCGGGATGATACGCCTCTCCGCGGACAGCGAGCGGCTTCCCGCCGCGCGGCCGCTCGCGCGACATCTCGAACTGTTCGGTCTGAATCACCCTTCTACCTCTCCGCCAGCGTCAACCCACCCGAAAAAACCCTGAGACATCGATGCCACGTCGTCGTAACCCATCTGCTGCATCGTGTCGGCCGCGAGTGCCGAGCGATTCCCGCGCGCGCAGTAGATGATGACTCTCTTGTCGCGGGGGATGGTCGCCTCTATGCGCCCCTCGAGGTTTCCGCGGGCGATGAACAGCGCGCCTGGAATGCGGCCGAGGTTCCACTCGTTGGGCTCGCGGACGTCGAGGTAGACGATGTCGGGGTCCTCCTCCGACATCCGCATCGCTTCCGTCGGCGTGACCTCCTTGATGCGCGACTTGGCCTCGTCGATCAGGTCGGTGCCGGACTTGTATCGCATTGAATTCTCCTTTTCCGTTGCCCGCTGCCGGGTAGCTGGTCGCGGGTAGCGGTCACCGGAATACACCCGCAATGTAAGTGCATCTGTGTCCAGCTCGGCGGTGGCGCCGAAGGGTGACGTTGGCATCGTGGTCGCAAACCTACCGAGGGGTGGCAAGGAGCGTCAACGACCGAGACCGTGCACTGGATCGATTGTCGAGCGAATCATATGAATCTCGCGTGGGGACAATCGAAACCTGCTTACCAACATGATTCCCAGTAATCAGTGAAGAACCCTATTTTCAAATGCGGCCGGCTGCCATCACCGGACCGAGCCAGCGGGTGATCTCAACGATGTATGGGCTCCCATGCAAATTTTCCTGGCCGGCGCGACCGGCGTTGTGGGCAGGCGTCTCGTTCCGCTACTTGTGGCTGCCGGACATAAAGTGACGGCCGTTGCGCGCACGGACGCGAAGAGGCGCGCGCTCGAGCTCCAGGGAGCGAGTCCAGTCGCTGTCCAGCTCTTCGACGCTGAGATGGTCGCCCGCGCCGTTGCGGGACACGAGGTGGTGATCAACATCGCGACCCACATCCCGTCGGGCGCGAAGGCGATGCTGCCCGGCGCGTTCAACGAGAACAACCGCCTGCGACGCGTCGCGTCCAAGAACCTCGCAGCCGCTGCGGCCGAGACCGGTGCGTCGCGCTTCATTCAGGAATCGTTCGCCCCCGTCTATCCCGATTACGGGGACGAGTGGATAGATGAGGGCGTGCCGATAGATCCGGCGAGCTATGTCGAGACTGTGCTCGACGCCGAGTGGGCAGCCGACCGGTTCACGAAAAGTGGAGGCGCTGGGGTCGTGCTGCGCTTCACATTCTTCTACGGACCGGACAGCTCGCTGACTCTCGACACCATACGTGCAGTGCGGAAGGGATTTGCACCCAGCTTCGGCAGACCCGACGGTTTCATGTCGTCCATCTGGACGGACGACGCGGCGGCAGCGGTGAAGGCGGCGCTCGACGTCCCGGCCGGCGTTTACAACGTGAGCGACAACCAGCCGGTGCGACGGAGGGAGTGCTTCGATGCGCTCGCCGCGGCGCTCCATGTCAATTCGCCGAAGCTCATACCCGAATGGATCTCGAGCCTCACCGGCTCGCTCGGCGACACACTCGGGCGGTCGCAGCGTGTCTCGAACGCGCGATTCAAGGCGGCATCGGGGTGGGCGCCGCGGGTTCCGAGCGTTCTCGAGGGTTGGCCGCTGCTGGTGGATGAGCTCGCAGAAGCGGAAGCGTGACCGGAGCGACAATAACGGCAATCGCTTCGCTTC
Organism: Gemmatimonadota bacterium; assembly: GCA_023249395.1. GTDB lineage: Bacteria > Gemmatimonadota > Gemmatimonadetes > Gemmatimonadales > Gemmatimonadaceae > UBA4720. Next base: position 1,237 of record JAHFCS010000231.1, on the reverse strand, counting down.
CCTGGATAATTCCGCCGATCGTCACGGTGCTCCAGATCCGGAAGTCGCGCACGCTGGACGAGGAGAGCCCCGACGCACCATCACCCGCGCCCGCGGTGAGCGTGATCATCCCCGCGCGGAACGAGGCGCGAAATATCGAGCGGTGTGTACGGTCGGTGCTGTCGACCACTTATCCGAATGCGGAAATGATCGTGGTGGATGATGCGTCGAGCGACGGCACAGCGGAGATCGTCGAGCGGATTGCAGCCGATGATCCTCGGCTCCGTCTCATACGAAACCCTCCCCTTCCCGACGGATGGTTCGGCAAGCAATGGGCGTGCGCCAGCGGAGCGCGCGCCGCGCACGGCCAGATTCTCTGTTTCACCGATGCCGATACTTTTCATTCGAGCGAGCTTCTTGGTCGAACAGTGAACGCAATGCTCTCACGCGGGGCTGATCTCATTTCCGTCGCCTCGCGCCAGGAGCTGGGGAGCTTCTGGGAGAAGCTCATTCAGCCACAGGTCTTCGCGATCCTGGCAATGCGGTACGGCAACACCGAGAGGGTGAGCAATTCCCGCCGGATGAGCGACAAGATCGCCAACGGGCAGTGTCTTTTCGTTCAGCGCGCTCCCTATGAAGCGATCGGTGGCCACGCGCTGGTGAAGGAATTCGTTGCCGACGACCTGATGCTGTCGCAAGGATTTTTCGCCCGGGGTCTGCGGGTGGCGATGGTCCTGGGATTGAACCAGGTGTCTACGCGCATGTACCGATCGCTCGGCGAGCTGGTGTCCGGCTGGGGAAAGAACGTCTATGCCGGCGGCAAGGCGGCTTTGCCTCTCGGCCGCTTGAGCAGGCTGCTCTTTCCAGTGCTTCTGATTTCTGCGCCGCTTGCAGGGCTGGTGCCGGCGCTCGTTCTACTCCTTTCGTTGACCGGGGTCGTTTCCGTGACTGTTGTCACCTGGGCGATGATCACAAGCGTCGCGCTTCTCGTGTGGTGGCTCGCTGTCTACACGTGGCTGGGCGAGTCGCCGATTTATGCGCTTCTAAGCCCGCTCGGCGCGGCGACGCTGCTCTACATCTTCGTCAGAGCGATCGCTCGCGGTCAGAGCGTTAGCTGGAAGGGGCGGCAGTACCGGTCGGCCTAAGACAAGAAGGAGAGAGAATCATGTCATTTTCCAATGTGTATGATGACGCCGCGAGAGCTGCCGCGTATGCGACCCCTCGAGTCACGTGAGCTTGATCCGCAAAGCCCAGGCGG
>JAHFCS010000230.1 GCA_023249395.1 Gemmatimonadota bacterium | reverse complement strand
CTTTCCGCGGTCCGCATCGGAGTCCCGGTGACCTTCACCGCCAACGGTTATCCCGGCCGCACGTTCATTGGACATGTGACGCGGATAAATCCGATGGCCGATCCCGCAACGCGACAGGTCCGCATCATCGCCTCGATCCCCAACGAGAACGGGACTCTCGTCGGAGGGCTGTTCGCAACGGGACGACTGGCCAGCGAATCGAAGAGCGGACTCACGGCGCCTGCGGCGGCGATCGATTTGCGCAGCACGACGCCGGTGGTGATGCGTATCCGCGAGGGCAAGGTGGAGCGAGTACCGGTTCAGCTCGGGCTGAGAGATGAAGGCGCAGAGCGCGTCGAGATCACATCGGGAGTGCAGGCGGGTGACACGCTGCTGCTCGGTGCGGCTCAGGGCATCAGCAGCGGAACGATCATCAAGGTCTCAACGCCTTCCGACAAGGCACCGGGGTCGAGGTAACGGCATATGGTCATTTCCGATTTTGCGATCAAGCGCCCGATGATCACCATCGTGGTGATGGTGGCTCTCGTGGTCTTCGGCTTGTTCTCGATGTTCCTTCTTCAGACGGATGAGTTCCCGGATGTGCAGCAGCCGGTGGTGTTCACGGGGATTCCGTATCCGGGCGCATCGCCTGAGGGAGTCGAGCGCGAGGTCCTGAAGCCGGTGGAGGATGCCATCAAGGGAATCTCCGGCGTCGATCAGATCTTCGGCACGGCCACCGACGGCTACGCCCAGATCATCGTCGTGTTCCTCTTCGAGAAGGACATTTCACAGGCGACGCAGGACATTCGAGACGCGATTTCCTCTGTTCGCGTGGACCTGCCGGTCGAGATGAAGGAGCCGATTCTTCGGCGGCTGGATCCTTCGGATCGTCCGATCGTCTCGCTTACTTTGGAGTCAGAGGTCTATACGCCGGCGCAGCTGACGCGAATGGCTGACCCGACGATCACCAGTGCGCTGCGTGGAATCGCCGGCGTCGCACAGGTGAACATCGTGGGCGAAGTGAAGCGGGAGATGACCATCCAGCTCAGGCCGCAGGCACTTCAGGCTGCGGGGTTGAGCGTGGCGCAGGTTGTCCAGGCTCTTCAGGCGCAGAACATCGCGGCGCCGGTTGGCAATGTCACCGGTGCGCTCGACGAACGGGCGATCCGCCTTCAGGGCAGGCTCGAAGGCCCCGCGGACTTCATGCAGCTCGTGGTCTCGGAGCGCAACGGACAGCTCGTGCGGCTCGGACAGGTAGCCGATGCCCTCGATGGCACCGAGGAGCAGCGCACTCTCGCGCTGTACAACGGCCGTGAAGCGGTGGGGATCGACATCACCAAGTCCAAGGGGTACAGCACGACCGCGGTCAGCAAAAAGATTCAGGCAGTCGTTGACGACATGCAGAAGACGCTCCCCCCTGGCGTGAAGATGGAGACCGTGCGCGATGCAGGCGTCCGTGTCGCCAACTCCGTCCGCAACGTCGAGGAGGCGCTGCTCATCGGCGCACTGCTCACCGTGCTCGTGGTCTTCATCTTCCTCAACTCGTGGCGGTCAACCGTCATCACCGGACTTGCACTTCCCGTGTCGGTGCTGGCGTCGTTCATCGCGGTGTGGGCGTTCGGCTTCACGCTCAACACGATGTCGCTGCTCGGGCTTTCGCTGGCGATCGGAATACTGATCGACGACGCGATCGTCGTTCGAGAGAACATCGTCCGCCATATCGAGATGGGTAAGGATCACATGACGGCGTCGCACGAGGGGACTGACGAGATCGGTCTCGCCGTGGCGGCGACCACGTTTTCGATCGTCGCGGTGTTCGTCCCTGTGGCGTTCATGTACGGAGTCGCCGGGCAGTGGTTCAAGCCATTCGCTCTTACCATCGCATGCGCCGTACTCGTCTCGCTCCTCGTCTCGTTCTCGCTCGACCCGATGCTTTCCGCGTACTGGGCCGATCCACAAACGGAGGCGCACGAGCGGCGCAACCCGATCGCGCGAACGCTCGACCGATTCAACAAGTGGTTCAACCAACAGGCCGAGCGCTACAAGAGGCTCATCGGATGGGCGCTCGATCACCGTCTGGCGATGGTGGGACTTGCGCTCGCCTCATTCGTTATCGCGCTCGCGCTTCCGGCCGTTGGACTGGTCGGGACGGGCTTCTTCGGCACCGACGACCGTTCAGAGCTCAACATCGGTATCGAGACGCCGCCCGGATCGAACCTCGACTACACGCGCATCAAGGCCGAGGAGGCAGGTCGGATCGCGCGATCGCATCCCGAGGTGGAATTCACATATACGACGCTCGGCGGCACCACTGGCGCGGTAGACAATGGCAACATCTACGTGCGCTTGGTCCCGAAGCACAAGCGGCACATCACTGCGACGGACCTGGGTGAGGAGATCCGGATCGAAGTCGGCCGGATCGCCGGCGCAACGACGAATGTCTTCACGAACGATTTCCAGGGATCGCAAAAGCAGATTAAGATCCAGCTGAGAGGCGGCACGATCGCATCACTCACCACCGCCGCCGAAATGATCGCGAATCAGGTGAAACAGGTGAAAGGCGCCGTTGACGTGGGTCTCTCGACCAAAGGCCAGAAGCCCGAGCTCGAGGTCAAGATCGATCGCGGGCTCGCCGGAACGCTGGGAATCACAATCGGCCAGGTGGCGCAGTCGCTGCGGCCTGCATTCGCCGGCATCAAGGCCGGTGACTGGGTCGATCCCACCGGTGAAACTCGTGACGTGAATGTCAGACTGGCTCCAGGAGCACGCGAGCGCTCCGCGGATCTGGCTCAGCTTCCGCTCGTGATGCAGAGTCCAACCGGTCCGAAGACTCTCCCGCTCGGTCAGATTGCCGAGATCAAGCAGGGACTTGGTCCGGCGCAGATCACGCACCTCGACGGCGACCTCGTGGTTACGGTCCAGGCGAATACGGTCGGCGAATCGCTCGGGCAGGTGATGAAGGGAATCAACTCGCGCATCGACAAGCTCACGCTGCCCCCCGGAGTCCGAATCACGCAGGGCGGTGAGGTGGACAGTCAGAAGGAAGTCTTCGGCCGGATCTTCACGGCGCTAGGCATCGCGGTGATGCTGATGTATCTGATCCTCGTGCTCCAGTTCGGATCGTTCATCGAGCCCCTGGCGATTCTGATCTCGCTGCCACTGTCGCTCGTCGGAGTGATGCTGGCTCTCATGATCACAGGCTCGACGATCAACATCATGAGTCTCATCGGAGTCATTCTATTGATGGGAATCGTCGCCAAGAACGCGATCCTGCTGATCGATTTCGCGAAGTGGGCGAGGGTGAACGACGGGCTCAGCCGGCGCGATGCGATCATCCAGGCGGGCGCGATCCGTCTGCGTCCGATCCTGATGACCACTCTGGCGCTGATTGCCGGCATGATACCGACTGCTCTCGGACTCGGTGAAGGAGCCGAGTTCCGCGCGCCGCTTGGGCAAGCCGTGATCGGGGGCGTGATCACGTCTACGCTGCTGACGCTGGTCGTGATCCCGACGTTCTACGAGATCATGGACGAGTGGCGTGAGAGGGCCATCGAGAAGCTCGGATTCGGAAAGAAAAGGGCGGAGCACCCGGTGACTGGAGGAGTGGCGCCGGTGCCTGAAGGGGTGATGGGCTCCGTCCGATCGTAAAAAGCGGTAACGAGACAGACACAGGTTTCGAGCGGATAGAAGCGCGGCCATCAAGATTGTCATCCCTCTCGCGAGTGGGGAGAAGAAGACCGTTCTAATATCTGGCAGCTCCTCATGGCTGCCCAGGCACCTATCGTATTGTTCTTCGCGATCAAGTGGGTGCCGCAGTCTCCAAGGCAGGCTCTGACCGTCGTAGCCCTGCAAGTCGGTGCCGCATTAGCAGCGATGGCGCCCGTTTTCCTGCTCCACTGGTAGGGGCACGCTGACCAACCTCTTCCAAGCGGCGTTTTGCCTCGGACGCTACCGTCGCGTAGTTTCGCTCGGCGAATGCCAGCCGAATCGTGAGCCGGCGCTCTTGCAATTCGCTCCAAACGCGCCTTTTTAAAGTGTTCGTGTCTTTTCCCTTAACGGTGGAGCGACCTCATGAACGTGCACACGACGGCGCCAATCGCACTAGCGGTTCTCGCGGCAACCTTGCTCGCAGCATGCGAACGGGCGGAGCCCCCGGAGCCACCCCTCGAAGGCGCGTGGAGCGTCGTGAGTATTCGCGTGACGGGCCCGGATTCCGCAGCCAACACGACGGTGCAGCCGAGTGTCTATCTCTTTGGCGACAAGCACTACAGCCTGATGCGCGTCACGGGCAATCAGCCGCGCACGTTGGCCGCGAAGGATAGTGTCACGGACGCCGAGAAACTCGCGGCTTACGATTCCTTCATCGCCAACACCGGGACGTACGAGGTCGCGGACTCTACGCTCACAATTCACCCGGTCGTCGCCCGGAGCCCGAACTTCATGTCGGGCGGATCCGACAAATATCACTTCCGCGTCAGCGGCGACACGCTGTGGCTCTCGAACACGGGCGCCGACTTTCGGACGATGATC
>JAHFCS010000229.1 GCA_023249395.1 Gemmatimonadota bacterium | reverse complement strand
CTCGGCGCGTTCGATAGCTCCGCTATCTGCTGCAACACCCGTTACGTCGCCCGCAGAGGACTAAGACGCGGCGCGTGGAATCAGCTCCTCGGGTGTCGGTCTTTGAAAGAGCGCCGACCATTCAGCTAATTGAGGGTCGGAAACGAGGTAAGTGCTCGCGGGTCGGTCAACGCGCCGCCTGGCCAAGCGCTCTCGAAGGAGTTCTGGTTTCGTATCAATGAAGTGCACGACGCTGCTGGCCCCCAAGGCCGCGGCCCGGTCTCGGTATGTCTCGCGTTCCTCGCAGGACCAGAACCCGAAATCGAGAATGACATCAATGCCAAGGGCCAGGAGTCGCGCCGCCAGCTCCCATTGCAGTGCTTCCGTTGGATCGCGCGCGGCGTCGAGCGCTCGGTCGCCCGGATCCGGGCCTAACACTGCACTAATCCAGTCGTCGGGCGAAAGTCGGACTGCACGATGCTCGAGTTCGAGTTCGCGAGCCCGGGTCGTCTTCCCCGCACCAGGAAGACCACACATCAGATGGAGTGTCACCATAGGTCTCGAGCCTGGAGCTCAGTTGGGGGCCACCTGACGAATGGCGTTCTGCTGCAACCGCTCAAATGAAATGCGGCCGCGCAGCAGCCGCCACCGACAGATCCGCGGGTGACTGCAGCAACTCGTCTTCGGCCGCCACCACCCAGAAACCTCTCTCCAGACAACCTGTTGACAACGATTCGGAAGTCGGAACGACGAGGGCGATCAGCCGGCAACCTCTTACGCAACGCGGCTGGCGAGGATGGGCACATTTCCGTCCGGATCACGAATGCCGGTCTCACGCGTTCCCCACGTTTGATTCGTCGGTGGCAGTTGAATCGTCGCTCCGCGGACCGCTACCTCATCGTGGAATGCGTCGACGTCCTTCACCCACAAGAATGCGTCTGTGTGTCCGGCACGGTCCGGTCTATAGGACTGGAGGTGAATCCACACGACATCCCGCGCGAGACCGAGGTAGCGCGGGTCGGGTAATGAGACATCGGCCGGATTGGCACACATCTTCTCAAACCCAAGGCTCGGCAATAGTAGTCTTCAGCCCGCATCGAATCCGACACGGCAACGACGGGAATAGCGCTCGTCATCATGTCGCTCCAGTCACGAGTTTCGTCAGTCGAAGACCTTCCCCTCGTCGCGCCGGTACGCCACGAGCGCAAGCGCCAGGAACGCCGCCGAGTAGGCCGCGAGCCACGCAAGATGCCCGGCGTAGCCGGCGCCATCGCCAGCGCCGACCAGCGTCCAGCCGAGCTCCGCGACGTGATACGACGGCAGGAATGGTGCGACCCGCTGCACACCTTCGGGGAGCAGGCGGATTGGCACGAACAGTCCTGAAGCGAACGACAGCGGCAGGCCGATCAGGTTGGCAGTCGGTGCCGCGACCGTGGGACTCGCGAGATAGCCGATCGCCAGCCCGAGCAGGACGAACGGGATCATTCCGATGATGAGCAGTCCGGAGAGCTTCACCCAGAATGCCACGGGCTCGTGCAGGTGCCCCACTACCGTTGCGAAAGCGAATAGCAGCGCAAGCGATACGAAGCCGACGGCGAGCGCCATCAGCACCTTGGCGACGAAGTACGGCAGTGGCCCCATGGGCGAGGCGCGGAGGAGCTTGTTCCATCCGAGGCCTCGCTCGGCGGAGATCGACACGCCAAACGCGATCAGCGCCACTGACATCACCGCGTACGCGCCGTACGAGGCCATCATGAAGGCACCGATTTCGGCGCCGCCAGCCGTCCGGCGTACGTTGGCGAGGCCGAAGAAGGCGAAGAACATCGTAGGGAAGATGAGCGTCGTCATCACGAATCCTGGCACTCGCATGCGCTGACGGATTTCAGCGCGTACGAGGATGAGGAGCGGAAAACGTGTACGACGCGATACGATGAGCGCGCTCGGCGAGGCAGCCTCGGGCCGCGTGCTCATGCGATCGCCGCAGGACGTGCGTTTGCGCTCGTGAGCGCCAGGACGGCTTCCTCGAGCTTGGCTCCGTGCACCTCGAGGTTCGAGATCGTGACACCGGACGCAAAGATCTCGCGGAGCACGGTCTCAGGCTCCACGGTAAGCAGTGACCAGGCGCGGCCCGTCCGCGACACGCGCTGCACCCCAGGCAGGTCCGAAAGCCAGTCTGGCGACAGTCCATCTGCGATGAAGCGCACGTCGCGGCCGCCAACGCGCGTCTTGATCGCTGTCGGCGATCCTTCAGCGACGATGACGCCACGATTGACGACGATGACGCGCTCGGCGAGGGCGTCCGCCTCCTCCATGTAGTGCGTCGTGAGGAGGACGGTCTTTCCGCGCGCGGCGAGGCGCGTGATTTGCTCCCAGAATGCGCGCCGCGCTTCGACGTCGAGGCCAACGGTTGGCTCGTCGAGGAAGAGAACGTCGGGATCGCCGACGATGGCGAGTGCGAAGTACAGGCGTTGCCGTTGGCCACCCGAGAGCGTCGCCACGCGAGCGTTCCGCTTGTCGCCGAGTTGCGCCGCCTCGATCGCCCCAGCCTCCGTGATCGGCCGATGGTAGAGCGCACGGAACAACTCGACGACTTCGCGCACGGTGAGCATCGCGGGGACGCCGGAGTCCTGAAGCATGCTGCCGAGCCGGAGGCGCGAGGCCGGCAGGCGAGGGTCCGCGCCGAAGAGTCGGGCGGTGCCTCCAGTCGGGCGACGGAGGCCGAGCATCAACGAGACGGCCGTCGTCTTGCCGGCGCCATTCGGCCCGAGCATCGCAACCACCTCGCCTTGCCGGACGGAGATGCTCACGTCGTCGAGCGCCTTCAGCCGCCCGAAATGCTTCGTGGCGTGGATCAGCTCGATCGCTGGGAGGTCAGACATAGGAACGAGAGGGGTGACAAGCGCCTGGATAGTCGCTATCATACGGGTAGTCACCATTTCTGGCAATAGGTCACGTGCCGATTCGCAACCCCAAATTCTGCCCGGTCACCCGTGCGCTCGACATCATCGGCGACAGCTGGACGGTTCTGATCCTGCGCGACCTGTTCCTGGACGGGCCGCGCAGGTTTCAGGATCTTCAGGAATCGCTTGTCGGTGCCAGCCCCAACACGCTGTCAGCGAGACTGAAGAAGCTTGAGGAGCACGGGATTATCGAGCGTCGGAGCTATAGCGAGCACCCGCCGCGTGCGGAATACGCGCTCACCGCAGCCGGCCGAGAGCTTGGGCCGGTGATGAAGGCGCTCCGCGATTGGGGCAGCAAGCAGACGTCCGTCCGCTGAACGCGGCGGGCTGTCGCCATCGCCCGTTGCTGCAGAGCGCCACAGCGTTCATTCGCGGCTCATATCCAGAACCTGCCAATGTTCAAAGAGACGCATCCGATTCTCGGCACACGCGACGTTTCGCGGGCGATTGAGTTCTACACGCACCAACTTGGGTTCACGTTGGCCTTTACGGACAACGCCGACGCCCCGAATTACGTCGGTTTCCGGCGAGACGCGGTGGAGTTGCACATGCAATTTCAATTCGCGCAGGAGATGGGTACGATCCGCCTGCGGCTTCTGGTGACCGACCCGGACGCGCTCTTTCGCGAATACCGGACGCGCGGTGTCGAGTGCACCCCCAACGCGCTTCGCGACACTCCCTGGGGAACGCGCGAATTCGCTCTCTACGACGTCGATCGCAACGCACTTACCTTCTATCGGCAACTCACGCCTGCAGAGGCGCAGCGATAGCGCGCCGTTTCGCGGGCTCGCCGCTCCGGGAGCGCTTCGCTCCGCCCGCTACGCGGCGCTGAGCGACGTCGCGTCGGGTCCCCGCCATTCTGCGCCACGCCAATCTCGACGGCGGTGCGCGCGCGCACAGCCCGCGGATGCGGCTCGGCGCGCCGCGCAACAAGACGGAATCCGAATGTTCGCTCCTGGAACGGCACGGCCAACTCCACGTCTGCAACCGGTACGTTGAGGGCGTCCTCTGCCAAGGGCACGGCGGTCAGGACCGCGGCCTTCCCGGTCGGGCGTGGCGCGTTTAGCGGTCGGCGCGGCGCTTGAGGTCGGCAAGGCGCGCGCGGGTCGCGTCGGGAATGAACATGTCGTCGGCGATCGCGGCGATTTCCTCGGCTTGGCGCCAGGCATCCTCGAGCAGCGACAGCTCGCCGTCCAGCGCGCGACGTTCGCTCTCTTCGTGCGTCGCCATCTCGAGCGCAAGCCGCACCTCCTTCGGCAGGTTCGCGAGCACGCGCCCGGTCTCGCCGGTGAAGGACGTTTGCCGCTTCGAGAGCGCGATCGGGCCGACCGCATATCGCGCGAACAATCGTGTCGGATCAGCGACCTCACCTATCAGGCGCACTGCATCGTCCACCTCGTCGCGTCTTGCTCCGGCGGCATTGATCGCCGGCAACAGCTTCGCCGCCGCCTGCTGCGCGGCGTCGCCGTGCAGCACGGTACTCGCGTCAGGACTCTCGAGCATTCGCCGGGTAGGCCGCAACGGCGTGCGCGCGTCTGGCGCCTCGAATGGAATCCGGAGTCCCCAGTCCCCCGGT
>JAHFCS010000228.1 GCA_023249395.1 Gemmatimonadota bacterium | reverse complement strand
GTCAGCACGCCGGACACCCACGCGGCTCCCAGCAGGTAAGCGAATCCATGAAGCAGCAATGCCGCATGGCTGAATCGTCTCCCCAACAGCGTGACGATCACGGCAAGCACGCAGAATGAAAGAACGAGAACCATCTCTCCAGCCAGAAGGCGGAGTCCCGCCAGCGTGAACACCAGTGCCAGAGCCGTATAGAAATAGAAATTGACGTTCTTCCCGTGCGTTCGGCTTATGAATGCGTACGCCACCGCATAGGATCCCAAACCGAGAGCCAGGCTGATCACACCGAGCGGTTCAGCCGGCGCGTGGGTGGCCCGCGCCACCAGTACCGATCCGCCGAAGCCAAGAAGAAGGCTTGCAGCGGTTTGAAAGATCTCGAAAGGCAGAACATCGCGGCCGCGAACGAGGGTTCGCACAGCGAAGCTCGCGACGTAACTACCCACAAGGGCAACGAGCAGGCCTATGACAATTCCGGGTGGATCCGGTCGCTCCGGCCTGATGGCCCGCAGTACGAGACCGAGCGCGACAAAGTCCACCATCAGGGCGACCGGCCAGCGCAAAAGCGTCCACTGTCTGTCGTATCCGAGCCACAATGTGGAAAGACCGAGCGCCAGCAGGAAGGCCTCGATCGAGAGCACCGCGCCCGTGTTTACGATGAGGACCATCGCGGTGATCAAAGCGGCCACGGTGATGATCCAGGCCATGATCTGATGGTTGAACCGCCACGCGATCGCGAGCGAAAGGGCTGACAGGAAAGCCAGAGCAGCCGCACTCGATTCGGGCCCGAGAAAGTGGAAGTGAACGGTAGCTTCGAAGATGAGAGGAAACGCGATGGCGGTCGCGACAACGACATGGAACGTTGCATCGCCCTTCCGACCCTTTCCCGCTGCACGCCCTGCCGCAAGAATCCACACCACCGCGTAGGCGAGTCCCAGCGCTACTCCTGCCGGTACGGGCACCATCCTGCTATCGGTGATGGCCCGAAACAGGTACGCGCCCCCCAGGATGATGAGGCTCCTTCCTGAGAGCGTAAGAAGAGAGGTGAAGTTGAAAGCGATCGTTCCCAATTCTTCTTCCCCAGGCGCTTGCGTCGGCGACGTGTGAATGCCGGAGAGGGTCCCTCTGCTCTCAGCCGCTTGTCCGCCTGCTTCCATGCGCGCTTCCAGCCGCTCCAGCCTCCGCTGCAACTCGAGCAGTTGCTGCTCCACCGCCGAAAGCCGATCCTCCATGGGGTTCTCAACTCCTCTTGGGGCCTGTGATGAAGATCGCACACCTTCACGAAGGTGCTGCGAGAGTACGCTGCTCTCGGCGTCGCCCGAACGTCGCACAAAGGAGCCTGGTAGCTAGACGGAAATCCCCTACGTGGATATCGGCCGTTCCCTGACGCTGTCGATCCGCTACGAGATTAGCTTCGCCGGCAGGAAAAAGCTCCACCGCCTACGTGATGATGGAGCCAATGGATAGAAAGTCGGGGACGACTGGATTTGCTTCCTGACCGGATCCACGATACATGCCGCAATCCAGCCTTTGAAACATCGAAAATCCCTGTTATGTTGGGCGCGCTCACCTCAAACGTAAGCAACTACAGTGACGGTCGGCCGTTTCTCTAGCACACTCACAGGATAGCTATGCATCACCCGAAATCCTTGCGGTCCAAATGCGTTCGATCCGCGATGATCCCCGCAGCACTCCTATGCGTAATCGTGTCCGGATGCGCCGATCAACAACCCACAGGCCCAAAGCTCCCGGGTGTCGCGCGGAATTATAACGTCGCATTCAACAAGTTCTTTACCGCGTGGCATCGGAGCTACAGTTCCAGTCCGATCCAGACGCAAACGTTCGCACTCGACACTCGACAAAACCGGCAATGGGCCAATTTATGGGCGGATCAAAGCGTTTTGTCCTTCGCGAGTGCCAACCCCGGCCGGCTCTATATCAACGCCGATGAGCCTGACCAATGGTGCATCGCGCCCTACGAGTACGCGGGTATCTATCACGACTTCGTTGCGGCAGTGCGCGGTGCGGATCCAACGGCACGGGTCTCTCCCGCTGGCTTTGCAGAGCCAAATCACCACTGTTGCCCGCCTCCGGACGACGTGCCGACGCCGTGCTGGTCGAGCATGCACTCGATCGGCTATGCCGATCAGTTTTATAACGCGTATGTACAGCGTTACGGAGTGGCGCCACCGGTTAACGAATGGCGGTTCCACGATTTCGGGTTAACGTTCGCTGTCGGAGATTTGGACGGCTGGTGGCAGAGGGTAAACAACGAAGCAGCATGGTCCGTCTCCCACGGCGCGAACATGGTACTCGGCGCGTGGGGATTGCTCGGTTGGAATGAACCCGCGTCAGCTTATCAAGAACACCTGAAGCGGGCGATGGGTCGCCTTATGAACGACACGAGAATCAATGAAGCCGTTTATTGGGCCTACGAATCCTGGGCTGGCGAGGCTCACTTTCTGGTGAATGGCGATGGGAGTCTAACGCCAGAAGGACAAACGTACGCGAACCCACTGACGGACATACCGACTGGCGTAACAATCGTAGACTCGGCGAGCGGACACGCAAAGCTTGAATGGAGTAACACGACCTCAGCTTGGGCAGCTGAGGCGGAGTTCTGGGTGCGAGCTCCCGGGTCAAATCCCTTCGTCTACAACAAGACGGAGCGGGTAGCCGGTCCTGGTGCTACGCAAACCCCTTTGGACGTCTTCAACGTCGGCGACAGCGTAAAAGGACGCGTCCGTTACTACAACGTCTACGGTCAGGCCGCCTGGTCATCCTTCAGTAACGCTGTCTTGATGGAATCAGGCGAGGTCGCAGGGAAACAAAAGACGAGCTCTCGCAAGGGTCCCTTGTTTTGCTTTTTGTCGAAACAAATCCAGAGCCCGCCATGCGATTAGCCAAATAGCGCTGACGCTATTTGCGCGAAGTCTTCCTGATCTCCGTTACGGATGCCGGCGCAGCATGAGTTGATTTCGCTGTCGAGCCATTCGCCGCAGACTGCCGCATCACCGCAATTCGTGCGGTGAGCGGCGTTTTTGTCTTCGGCTTTTGAGCGATCATCGCCTTCAATACCGATTCGGATAGCACGACCTGTTGCTGCGGACGACCTTGCGCTCGCGCCTTGGGAGCGGCAATCGCGGTCAAACCGAGAACCATAAACGCAATTCGAATATTCATCACGTTGCCTATTGAATCGTAAGAGTGTACGCGCCCGTCTGCGAAGCAACCGCAGTGCGCGTGACGATCGCGTAGTAATCCGTCACAGTAACGGTGAACGTGATCTGTGCATCCTTCGTTGTCGCATCCCGATTGTCGTTCTGCGCGACGGTAATCCCGCTAACGCGTGGTACAAGCTCGAGGTAAGAATCGACATCGGAGGATGACATGTTGATCGTGATCGACTGTCCCGCTCTCAGAAGGATGTAGAATGCGTCGGCGTAAATGGGTGCAGCAGGTGGCTGCGTCCAGACGCAATCGGTCGCCGCGATGCGCTGAGTCGTCGACACATTCCTGACGACGAACACCAGCTCACAGTTCGCGTTATCGACGGAAGTGACTTGCGACGAAACGGTGTAGTTGCCGGTGATGGCGGGACCGAACGAGCTGGCTCCGAGAAGGTACGTGCCCGCTGGAAGCAGCGCCTTGATGGCTGAATTTGGATTTGTCTCAGTCGCGTCATCGTTTTCGGCAATGACGGTCCCGTCAGCGAGTGACAGATCCAGATATGTGTCAAAGCTCGCGGACTCCTTGAAGAGATACGCGTTCGTTTCCGGCAGTACGATCGAGAAGAAGTCGACGAATGATCCGTCTGAGAACTGACAATCATTCGTCTCGAGTGTCCCGCCGGTTGTCGAGCCGAGCGTGTGCGTCGGGCGCACGCCGCAGGTCGCAATCGCGCTGAAGGTCACTGGAAGAGCTACTGCTGCCGTCGCGACAAGAGTGTTTGTTGCCGGTACGGCCCCGAGTGTCCAGCTTCCAACTGCTGCCATGCCGGCTGCGTTCGAGATCGCGGTTGCACCCGTCACTGATCCGCCGCCAGCTCCGACTGCGAATGTCACCGTGACGCCTGCTTTGACGTTACCATTGGCGTCCTGAACGAGAACTGCCGGAGATATTGGTAAAACGGATCCCGCAACGGCGATCTGGTTGTCGCCGGCCGAGACGGTGAGCAACGCCGTCGGCCCCGCAATACCAGTCGCGTTGAAACTGACCGAGAGACTTCCGGAACTCGCGCTCAGCACGTTCGGTCCAGCGGTTTTGCCGAGTGTCCATTCTCCAACAGTGGCAACACCGGACGCATCGGTGACCGCGGACGCCCCAGTGATTGTACCGGCGCCGACGAGAACGTTGAATGTGACCGTCGCACCGGCGAACGGATTTCCGTTCTGGTCGCGGACGATTACCGAAGGCGCTGGCGACACTGCCGTTCCAGCGACTTGAGACACGGCTGTTGCGGAATTGGCCTCGATCGTCGTCGCGACGGAGGGCTCTGTTTTTCCTTCGCTGCAGTTTGTGTAG
>JAHFCS010000227.1 GCA_023249395.1 Gemmatimonadota bacterium | reverse complement strand
TCGCGACGTTCACAAACGGCGTCGTGAACGTCGTTCGTCACAACGCGATCACGTCCGAGAGCGGAATGTGGCTCATCACGCGCAAGCGCCTCGACACGCATCACACGCCGTCGCTCCTCCAGTTCTACGTTCCGGCGTACCTGCCGGCGGCGGCCGCCCCTGCGCCGCTCGGTCGATGGCAGAATGAGCAGGGTGACAATCCGTGGTGGAGCACGAGCCGGCTTCAGGAAGCGCTGCGCGAGATCAAGTGAGCCGGGAGTCGCGAACCGCTCGTCTGCTCGAGGCGCTCGCCCATGTCCCGTCGGTTCTCGTCGCAAGCGAGCCGACGGGCGTGGATGTCTCGAAAGGCATTCACGCGACGGTCATCGAGCACGATTACGCGGTGCCGACGTACCACCTTCGAGCGAACGGAAGACCGACCGGAGGCTCGCGCCTCTGGTCGAGCGCTCCCGCCCTTACCATCGTGGAGGTCTTCTACCACAACCGTGACGATCGCTTCGCGCAAGAGGTCGTACGCGCATGCGTCATCGGGAGGGAAGCGGCGCTCAAGGGCGCGGCGATCTACGCAGAGCAGGAGCGGCGCCGGCGAGAGAAGAAAGAGATCACGAGCGCCATCGCTCGCGCGCTCCCGCCGCCGAGGAAGAGCAAGCGCAAGTCCTTCACGCCGGAGGAGAAGGACGCCTATGGCTCGCTCGCGTGGCTCGTGCGCCAACGCTTCGGCAACGTCTGCGTCTACTGCGGGAGATACTCGCCGGCGACGGTCGACCACATCCTCCCGCGCTCTCGCGGCGGAAAGGACGAGGCGGACAATCTCGTGCCTGCGTGTCTGCCTTGCAATACGTCGAAGGGCTCCCTCTTCGTGGAGGACTTCATCGACATCATTGAGGAGCGCCAGCCCGGGCTGGCGCTCGACCTCCTCGAGCGCGTGATGGAGGTTCTCGACCGTGCGCTATCATCGGAGACATGAGGAAGGCGCTGTTCGTTTTCGCGCTCCTCCTTCCGGCGTGCGAGTCCGAGGTACAGGAGCTGTTCGAGCCACCGCGCAGAGCGGACCTCCGGCTCGAGGGCGGGTGGACGCCGGAGCGCAGAGCCCTCGTTGAGCACGCCTGCCACGAGTGGAACCGGATCCTTTCCAGCGACCGTCGCTGCACGATCTCTCCCACCGGCAAGCGCACCATCCGTCTCGAGCAAGTGACGATCGCAGAGGTACCGGACGCCCGCCTTACCGATCGTGACCTCACACTTTCCTACGAGGCTAGCGACAGGACGATCCTCACCGCCTCGATGCTCGCCATCGGCCACTACTCCGGGATCGAGGAAGACACCGGGCATTGCACCGTCCTCTCCCGTGACGAGCAGACGGATAAGGACTGCCGCCTGCGCCTCACCGCGCGTGACTACGAGGCCTGTGTTCGCGCCGGCGCGTGCGAGTAGCTCCATCATCCTGGAGCCGATGAACCGCGCATCGGAGTCGAACAGCGAAGGCACCATGAAGGAGACAACGCGATGAGGAAGAGACGAAAAGCTGTCGTGATTCCGAAGTCGGACGGCTGGAGGTGCTGTGCGTGCAAAGCACAGACGAGCGTGATCGCGCTCGAGGTGCGGCCGAGCGGAAACATGGGCATGGCGCTCTGCATCCCGTGCGTGCGCCACTCGGCAATGCTGCTGCCCGGCGAAGGCGGGTTGAAGCCGTGAGCGAGTGGAACATCGATCCGTGCAACCCCGCCGCGTGGTGCCCGAAGTGCAAGGGCCCGATGCTGGAAGACGGGTGCGCCAATGGCGACGCCTGCAAGCCCGACACTGGTGCATGGCACGCGTTCGAGCTGGCGATGGCGCCCTCGCAGCCATCACCCGCTAGCCGCTCAGAGGAGAAGACGAAGTGAAAGACCTGATCGAAGCTCTGACGATCCTGCTGAAATATCAGAAGGAGAACACCTACGCGCCGACGCATTGCGAGCACGACGTGCTCACCGTCGTTGACATCGACTGCGACGCAGTGACCGCGGACGACGAGGAGCGGCTCGACAAGCTCGGGTTCCACCGCGGGGAGCATGAGGGTTGTTACGACTCGTTCCGCTTCGGGAGCGCGTGATGGGAGCCGTTTGCGAATGCCCCTGCGTCGCGTGCTCCAAGGGCAACCACTGCGCACGTCCAGGCGGTCCCTTCACGAAGTTTGGACCGTGCTCGGCCGAGCGGCGATCGCCTTCCGTGTGCGGAGGCACCTGCAAGGCAGTGCTTCGCGGTGGCCGCGAGGTGACTTGCGAGCGCGACGCCGGGCACGCCGGCCTCCACCAGTCCGGAGGATACCAGTGGCCTCTCTCTCGTGAGGATGCGCTCGTCTGGGCTGAGGCCGGCACCCCGATCCCCGAGGACGGGGTCCTCGCGGGACCAGCACCGGAGGCGCGCTGCCGAGAGCGCGTCTGGGACAACGGGGACATGACGTCGTGCGACAAGGCGATGCCGTGCTCCGACCACCGGACAAGCGAAGCGCGGACGGCACGCTGTTACATGTGCGCGACGCAGGTACCCGAGGCGGAGGTCAAGATCCAGGTCGGCGTCGGGCCGCGGTGCATCGACCGCGATGCGTGCCGACTCCGCTCGCGGAAGAGCCCGACGCCCATCGTCGAGGAGCGCCCGCGCACGAACGAGGCGAAGACGCCCGCCACCTGGAACGATGACGACGAACACCTGAAGCGCGCCCAGGCTCTGCTCACCGAGCTTGCGGTTAGGGATACGGACGAAGCAGAACGCATCCTCGCGGACGTCTTCCGCCAGCTCGTCGGGAAGCGGGTGGACAAGGCGCTGTGCGGAGCGAAGCACTACGTCGATCAGAGCTACAAGCTGCCGGACATCGTCCAGGAGTGCGCCCTTCCGGTCGGCCACGAGGGAAGGCACGAGACGACCACGGGGTCGTGGTGGGAGCGCAAGGCGAGCGATCCGCCCCCGTGCCTTTGCCACGCGAAGGAGGCGCGATGGTGCCCCGTGCATCGGCGCTACTCCTGCGACAGCTGCGCGGAGCTATTCAAGTACATCAGCGAGGCGAAGAAGGAAGCGCAGAAGCGCGGTCGCATCACGGGCGAGCCGCTGGCCAAATGGATCGCCTCGCTCCCCGAGGACCCGTTCCACGGCGATCGCACGGACTATCCGGAGGCGGTCGTTCGTCTCGCGCTCGCAGCACACGCCGTCGTGAACGGCAGGGTGCCCGCCGTGTCGGCCGAGCTGGAGGGCTCGGCGTGGAAGCACTCTCGCATCGCTGACTCCCTCACGGACAAGCTCGCGAAGGCGCTCGCGGACCTTGGACCGTGCTCCGACTCACCGAAGGCAGGTTCCGATCCCTGAGGCGTCATCATTCAGCGCATGCCTAGCGATAAGGATCCCGCGACCTACCTCTCCTTCGATACAGCGCTTCCTGGAAAACCGGCGGAGTGGACACCGGAGCCAAAGGTTCACCGTTTCCGCGTCATCAACCATGGGGTGCCGATCTCTCCGGACAAGAAGACCGCGAGCGAGGCACTCGCCACCGCGCGACAGTTCAACATGAAGGTGAGCGAGCACGCGTGGGACGGCGACAAGGGCGAGTGGGTCTCCCTCGCGTCGGCAGTGAAGGCGTGAGGGCGCTCGTGATGTCGGCGCTCCCGCTACTCTGTCGCGCACGCCTCTACCCGTGGACGGATGTGACGAGCGTGCGCGCCTGCGAGGAAGTCGAGGCCAGGCTCGTTGCGCTCGGCCTCTACGCTCAGGTTACGGATTCGATCAAGACTATCCGCGACGCGCCACGAGTAGAGATCGGAATAGACCTCGCGGCGCCTGGCTCCGATGGGACGGTGTTTATCGAACGCCTTCAAGGTCACACGCGCATCGTTCAGGCGACGCCGGCTCACGTCGTCGAGAAGGGCGATCCGCTATGCGCGTGCGTGTGTCGGGAGTGCCGCTGCGGAGACCACTGCGGGGAGGGCAGGCAGGAGGGTCTCGGGGACTGCATGCGAACACCGCACCCCGGGTCGCGCATTGCGGAGGCACGCGAGACGTGAAGCCGTGTTCGATCTGCGGTGAGTTGCGTTCGCGCGGTCTGATGTGCTCGGCTTGCTGTAAGAGCTACGACCGGTATGCGCACGACACGGGCACCGTCGCCGAGGCGATGGATTGGGCGGCGGACCGCGCCCGCCGGTTCGAGCGACGACGCCATAAGAGAAAGCGATGAAGCTCACCGACGTCCCGTGTCCGCGCTGTCTTCCTCTCGCCGAGAAGCGGACGATCCGAATCGAAATGGTACAGCGGCTCCCGGAAGGAGCGTGGGCACCGCGCGCGAAGGTGAAGGGTGGTGAGTCGTGTTGCTTCGACTGCGCCGCCGCGGATACCGCGATGCAGGTTCTCGGTCTCCCGACGTTCGAGATGGCGCGCATCGCGGTCGGCGCAGATCGCCAGGAGCAGCTCAGGCTACCTGGGGTCAAGATGGGTCTCGTGCTCGCCGGGCTCGTCCGCCCCTCCGCTCCCGGAGACCTCGAAGCGCACTACCGATGGGTCGACTCCCG
>JAHFCS010000226.1:3899-4537 GCA_023249395.1 Gemmatimonadota bacterium | reverse complement strand
GGTTGGCCATCAGCAAGTGCGGCGTCGCCGAGATCAGCGGGCAGTAGTGGTTGTGCGTCTGGCCAGGCGCGGCATTTTCCCTCGTCATCAAGCTGGGCAGGAAGAGCACATCGATATCGCGCGCCGTCACCTCGAGAAGATGGCCGAATGCCAGCTTCACCGGGAAGCACGACTCGGCCACGGCACTCTTCTGCGTGAGCTTGACCAGCTCGGGATTTGTTGGTGCGGACAACACGACATCGCACCCCAGCCGTTCCAGGAAACCGCGCCAGAACGGGAAGAAGTCGAAGAACGTGAGGTTGCGCATGACACCGACGCGAAGCTTTCCGGGAGCGCGGTCACGAGGGGGCGGTTCCGTCCAGTCATCCAGCAGCAGGCGCTCCCGCTCCGCAAAGAGGTCGGGAATCTCGCGCCACGACGTGCTTACGCCGCGCCCGGCTTCCTCGAACTTGTCACACCGCGCTCCATAGAAGAACGGCGTCTCCCCCTGGATCACGACCTTGTGCACTTCGCACAAGTTCGGGCACGCCTTGCACTCGAACGCCGAGCTCTCGTATCGCCTCTCAGAGAGGTCGAAGCCGCGGAATCGTGTCGGTGCGCGATCGCCGTTCTGGCGTCGGGCCATCTCCTCTCGAGCG
>JAHFCS010000226.1:0-3889 GCA_023249395.1 Gemmatimonadota bacterium | reverse complement strand
GATTGAAGAGAACGCCGAGACCACCGCCGCATTCGAGGCGACGCCACCCTGGAAGAACACCCGCGACCCGATCGGCCGTCCATTGACGACGCGATTCAGATAGTTCTCGGCGATGGAGTAGGCCAGGCCTCCGGTGAGATCCGGCACGCGCGCGCCCTGCTGCTGGTGGTGCACGATATCAGATTCCATGAACACGGTGCACCGCTCGCCCAGGGCGACGGGACACGGCGAGGAGAACGCGAGCTCGCTGAACTGCTCCTCGATGCGGATCTCGAGTCGGTCGGCCTGCTCCTGCAGGAAGCTTCCCGTGCCGGCGGCGCAGGCGTTGTTCATCGTGAAGTCTGTCACCGCCCCGTTGTGCAGCCGGATGAACTTGCTGTCCTGTCCGCCGATCTCGAAGACGGTGTCTACGCCGGGATCGATCGAGACGGCAGCGCGTGCCTGGGCCGTGATCTCGTTGCGTACCACGTCGGCGCCGATGAAATCGCCGGTGAGGTATCGTCCCGAGCCGGTGGCACCCACGCCACGGACGTTGACCTGTACTCCGGCGTCGGCCGCGATGAGGCGGAGCCCCTCGCGTACCGCCTCGAGCGGCCGGCCGGCTGTCATGAGGTAACGGCGCGCCAGAACGCGATTCCCGGCGTCAATGAGGACCACGTTGGTACTGACTGATCCGACGTCGGCGCCGAGCCAGGCATCGAGCTTCTCGCCCGGTGGCAGCGAAGCGACGTCCACGTGCGCATCGTCGCCTGCGGGCGGACGAACAAGGACGGGGAGGACGGCCCGGTCTGACGATCCGGCTTGCATCGCCTCCTCGAGCCGGGCAAACCCGACGAATGGCGGTGTTGCAGCGCCCCGCGCGGCTTCGTCCATCGCGACGTAGGCGGCCCCGAGGGCGGCCATGATCGTGTGATGCTCGGGAACGATGATCGATCCCTCGGGGACGCCGAGCACCGTTTCGAACGCCCGCTTCACGGCCGCGTTGTAGGCGACGCCGCCCTGGAAGAGGATCGGCGCGACGAACCGCTTTCCCTTGCCGATGATGGTGGTGAAGTTGCGCGCCATCGCCAGACAAACGCCCATGAGGATGTCCGACATCGGCGTCCCCACCTGTTGCAGATGGATCATGTCGGACTTGGCGAAGACGGTACACCGGCCGGCGATGCGAGCCGGGCTCCGGCTCTCCATGGCAATGCGGGCGAACTCGCCGTCGATGGCGATGCCCAGTCGCTCGGCCTGCTGATCGAGGAAGGCCCCTGTCCCCGCAGCACAGAGTGCGTTCATCGAGAAGTCCTCGAGCATCATCTGGCGGCTTCCCTCATCCCAACGCAGTGAGAGGAGCTTCGAGTCCTGCCCGCCGATCTCGATGATGGTTTGAGCTTCGGGGTGAAATTCCCCAACGGCGCGGGTTTGTGCGACCAGCTCGTTCACATGCACGCCGCCAATGACATCGGCGATCGGACCACCCCCCGAACCAGAGAGGCCGATCATGCGAACGCCCGAAGGGTCAACCTCCCGTCCGATCTCCTCGAGGGTCTTGAGCAGCGCGCCGCGAGGGCGGCCGCACGAGCGCACGTATCGCCAGCAGAGCAGCTTCCGCCGCCGATCGAGCGCGACGACCTTTACGGTCGTTGATCCAACGTCAATGCCAAGACAGACGGCTTTCATTCGACGCCCTCCGGGGCGTGTCCGCCGGGGTAGTACGGCATTCTGCCTCCCAGAAAGGTGGCGCGATCTTCGGTTGCAGCCATACGTCAAATGGCGTAGGCGGCACAGATCTCACGACTTGAGGTAGGTGTCGAACTCCGTCAGAGGCGGCGCAGTGGAACGCCGCCACCACATCCTATCCCGGATGCGCGCGATCCCCTCCCCGGTAAGCGAAGTTGTCCCCCTGCGCCCGTTACCCGGACCGGGGATTCTCAGTGCAGCGCGCTGACTTCAACCGAGGTGAAGCGCCACGGCTGGGAGCACTCGACCCGGAATCCGTGAAGGTCGCTGGATGCCGACTCGAAGACCGACGGGATGATAGTCATTTCATCGCCGCTCAGGCTAAACGTCAGCTCGCCCCCACCGCTGCCGTGCATGCGACAGGCGTTCTCGCCGCCCGGCGCAACCGCTCCCGAAATCTGCCATTCGGCGAGATAGAGTCTCCCGGCGGCTTCCGGATAGACCTCCAGCTCCACCGCTCCCCGCTGAGATTGGGCGCCAATAATGGTGCTGGCCTGAGTGACGCTTTGCGCTTGCCAGAAAGTCAGCTGACCGCGTCCCGCTGTTCGCATCATCGCGCGCGAGAGCATCATGTACGGCCCGATCGACGATCCGGTGGCCGCTGCGCCACTCATGCTCACAGCGCGCCTTACGAGGGCGAGCTTGTCGGCTGAGGGAAGGCCCTTGATCGGCGGTGGAGGGCCAGGGCGTAATGTCGGCGCGGGCTTCACCGCCCCGGGCGCGCCGCGAAATACCAGAAGGTCCTTGATGCCTTGCGGCATCGGGGTGGCTTTGACGGCGTCGATCTTGATCCCGCTGACCCCCGGAGGCGGGTTCCCCTGCGCAAACGCGAGCGATGGGACGATCACAAGCGCGAGCATGCAGCGCGTAAGACTCAACATGGCTTGTATCTCCTGATCGTTAGGGTGTACCCGACCCGATCGCTAGCGTGGTATGACCCGCACCGTAAGCGGCGGTGCGGGAAGGGTTCGGCTTTCTGCGACCCGGTGATCGGAGTTCAGGCGCAGGACGTAGTACAGGGCGTCATTCGACGGGTTGACGTCGTACGAGCTGGCGACGAAAACTCGGACGGTGATCCACAATTCGGCCGGAAGATCGGGCACCATCCTCATCTCCCCCAGTGAGGTTTTCACCGTGATCGGCTGTAGACGGAGCCAGACCACCGCACTGTCGCCCGCAGCGAGCCCGCTCGGCAGGGATGCCGGCGCCAGAATGAACCTGTCAGACCACTCGATGTGCGACTCCGGCGTGCCCATGCCGATCTGCGAGCCCAGGTCGCCGGTATATGCCCACCGCTCTCGCCCGCGGTTCTTCACCACCACCACGAAACCAGGGCCCCTGGGCCCGCGCGGGTCGGCGTATCCGATCCGTCCGATCGCGACATCTCGCGAGAAGCGTAGCAGATCGGGTCGAGAAAGATCTGGCACCATCGCCAGTGGCACCGGGATCACAGAGAGGGTACCGGAGAACCGATTCAGCTCCTCCCGCCGTGCGTTGAGCAGGTACACGGAGAAGTGCAACCTGTCTCCGCCACTGGCGATTCCCCTGAGGTCGACGTCGACGCTCACCGGAATGAGTGTCACCTCACCAGGGGGAATGGTGGTGATCGGGGACGCCGAGCTCGTGGCGACTCCGTCGAGCTCCACGCGAATCAGGCACGCCGCCGCGTCTGACGAGTCGTTGCGAACGCGCACGTTGAAGATCACGGTGTTGCGGGATCCCCAGCGCGAGGTCGTCGCGCCGGGAACACCCACGCCGAAGACGCGAACCAGCCCCTGTGCGCCGGAGGGCAGTGGGACCAGAACGAGCCCCATGGCAATCGCGCCAGCGGCGTAAAGGCGCCGCATGACCACTCGCCGACAATCCATATCGCGTTCCTCAGGGCTGCCCTGGCGAAACTTCAGCGGTAGGCACAATGAAGGCGCGGTCACCGCGAAATCCAGCAGGGGAAACCCTCATTGTGCGTCAGCGAATTCCTGAAAGCGCAGCTGAGGCAATCGAATTGCGACCACGATCCCCGACACGGCGGTGAGTAGAGCGCAGCGGCCGCGCCCTTGATCACTTCCGCCTGTTTCAAATCCAGAGGCGGAAGATCCATGAACCTATCCCCTGAACCGAGCCGTAAAGCGGAAGCCCGTCCGACAGCACGAGCGTGTAGCGA
>JAHFCS010000225.1 GCA_023249395.1 Gemmatimonadota bacterium | reverse complement strand
GACAGCAGACGGTGAACGATTGGAAATAGAGGCAGTCGCGCCGCCGCTGTTCAATGCCTGAAAAAAGGGGGCCCTCGTGGAGAGGGCCCCCTTGCGTAGATATATCGTCAGATATAACTTGTGTCCAATAAGATATATCGCCAGTAGTATCTAGGCGCAGTCAAGCGCCTCGCTGGCTCGATAACTCAACAAAATTGGCTCGAGGGCGAAAAGATGCGACACGGACACTGCGGAACAGGATACGGCTGGGCGTTTGCGATGCGGCCGGAGAACTTCGGGTTCGACGCCGGAGCATTCTGGGCGGGGAGAGGGAAATCGCGAGGCGGTCCGTTCGGCGGCGGAAGGATGTTCGATCAGGGACACCTCAAGTTCGTAATCCTTCGACTGCTCGCCGAGAAGCCGCGCCACGGCTACGAGATCATCAAGGAGATCGAGGACCGTTTCGGGGGAATGTATTCGCCGAGCCCGGGAACGGTTTACCCGACGCTCACGCTGCTCGAGGATCTGGGTTACGCGCGAGCGCGTCCCGAAGAGAGCGGCAAGAAGATCTACGAGATCACCGACGAAGGTCGCGCGCATCTCGCCGAGAACCAGCCGCTGATCGATGACATCTTCGAGCGCATCGCCGATTTCGCCCAGACAATTTTCGGTGAGCCGATGATGGAGGTGCACCGCGCGATGAAAAACGTCGGGCGCGCTATCTACACGCCGAAAAGCTCATCCAGATCCGCCGAGCAGATCAGGAAGATCAAGGAGATTCTCGACCGCGCAGTGACGGAAATCGACGCGGTCTGAATTCGGGGTGCCAACGAACGGCTGCGGCGGCGCGCCGTCGCAGCCGTTCGTTGTCATTGTTCGGCTGCTGTGGCGAGGAGTCGATTCTCCTTCCACCAGTCCGCCGCCTGCGAATCGCTCCATGCATCCAGATCGATCGCCTCGAGCAAGCGCTGCAGCTCTCCGGCACTCTGCGGTCGATCCTCCGGTTTTTTCGCAAGACACCTGAGCACCAGCTGCTCGAGCGCCGTCGGGATCCTGATGCCTGCCCGCTCGAAGGGAGGAACCGGCTCGTCGCGCAGGTGCTTCGCGAACATCTGGAATGCGTTTTCCGCCTCGAAGACCAGCTTTCCGGTGAGCAGATAATAAGCGACGCATCCCAGCGCGTAGATATCGGCGCGCCCATCGACGGTCTCGCTGAAGCCCATCTCGGGCGCCATGTACGCCGGCGTGCCAGGCGTCAGTCCGACACTCGTGCCGAGCGAGTGCTCGCTCCCCGGCCCGGCGACTGATTTCACGAGGCCGAAGTCGAGCACCTTGACGAAGTCGTTCTGCAGACCGAGCCGGCCGACGTGAATGTTCGCCGGCTTGACGTCGCGGTGAATGAGGCCCGCGACGTGAGCCTCTTCGAGCGATTCGCAAACCTGTCGCAGGATGTGGATGACTCTCGCGGCGGGAAGCGGACCGTGCTTTCGAACGAGTGATTCGAGGTCCATGCCCTCGAGCATCTCCATCACGAAGTAGAGCGTCTGATCCTGCGTGACGCCGAAGTCGTAGAGCTCGACCGTATGAGGTGATCGCAGGAGCGCGGCCGCAGTTGCTTCCCGATGAAAGCGTTTCACGGCCATCTGAGCCGCCTCGCTGTTGCCGGCTCCGAGCATTTCGGGACGAATCAGCTTGATCGCCGCGGGCCGAGCGAGCATTCGATGGGTCGCCCTGTATACCTCGCCCATGCCGCCCCGTCCGAGCAGATCTCCCAGCTGGTAGGCGCCCATCTCGCGCGCTTTCGTGACCTGTTGTCCGAGCCTGGTCACGACGTGCGAGATCACGACTGCGACGCCGACGAGAAGGAAGTCGGGGTAGTGCATCAGCAGCGCGAAATACCATGGCCCGAAGTCCCACGTCCCGCGCGCGTGGGCGACCAGCATGCCGAGGGGATTCATGGAAACCGAAATGAGGCCAACGATCAACATTTTGGGTGTGTTCGTGGGCACGATCGCGGCATACATCAACAACACAGCGCCGATCCAGCTGATGGTGGACTGCACCTGCATGGTGTGCGGCACCGGGTCCCAGTGTACGATCAGACCGATGGAGAGGGCGGTGAGCACAACGTACCCGAGCCCGAGATTCAGAATCACTCTTGGATTCCGATTCGGCGCGCGAGCATAGACGAAAAGCGCGAGGGAGGCTGCCACACACGTGGCGGCCATCCAGTCCGTCGGCTCGAAGCTGGCCCAATTCGATTCACGTTGCGTCATCGCGCGGTCGATCACGTGCCACAGCACTGTGCCTAGCGTCCAGAGCACTCCAGCGACGAGCGACATGATTCCGACGCGAACGGAGGCTTCCCTGAGAAGATCATCAGGGATCTCACGCGCGTATCCGTGCGATGTCCTGAGGTCCGCAGGGGTGCTGCGTGGCGGTGGGCCTATCAGGAGGGGATGTGACATGTTCCTCGAGTGAGAAAGGCGCGCGGACTCACGGAATTTGCTGCTGCGAGGCGGCAGCCACCAGAGTCAGCGCGTCTTGGCGGTCTCCGCCGGCGCCGGCGTAAAGACTTCCACCGAAAGTGTGAAGGTCCGCTGCTCGTCCGGCCGGAGCGCGCCAACATCGATCATCTGCCGGGTAACCTCTTCTCCCCGATCGTTGCGGATAGACAGCAACACGGAGTACTCCCATGCTTCACCGGCGGCAGGGTGGCGAATCTTGCCTTCGACCCGCAGCGCGGAGAAGCTCGGGGGCTTGTGCCGCCCCACGTGGGGATCGAATCGAAGGCTCTTGCGACAGATGGGACAGAGCGTTGCGCTCTGGAGTATCGTCGCCTTGCAGTGCGGACAGGGGCGCGTCTTTCCGGTTGTACCCTGACCCGCCGGGCTCATAGAGCGGAGCCGGCCTCCACGCCTACTCTTGATTCACGCGACGTCTTCTCGTCCCAGCCGAATTCTGCCTGACCGCGCATCCGCGATCCGGCGGCGACGGTCAGCGAGCCCGCTTTGAGGTCTCCGTTAAGAATGCCGGTTTCGAGGAGTTCGACACGTGATGCAGCATCGACATTCCCCTCGAGCTCGCCACCGATGATGACCGTGCTGGCACGTACGCCACCGGTCACCTTCGCGCCCTGCTCGATCGTGAGATTGCCCTGCACGTGAACGTCTCCCTTGAAACGGCCGGCAACGCGAACGTGGCCTGATCCTTCAATCTTGCCTTCAATCGCCAGATCCGCTGCGATGAGTGTCTCCTTCGATTGGCCGTCTCTCGAGCGCGAGGGCGGATTGTAGCTGGAAGAAGAACCGGCAAACGTGTCTTCTTCCTTTTTCTGCTGATCCTGTGGCATCAGGGTCGGCTCCTTACGGGCTGGGGCGGGTTCCTTCCACATTGCCATGGCTGAGACTCCTGTTGTAGGGCAGGGGGTAGCTGGGTAACAAACAGCGGAACAGCGGCACTATCAAACTATGACCCGCAAGATAGTGGCCTCTGAGCTTCACGTGGTCGCCGCGGTCATAATGGAACAAGGCGTCGCGTGCGCCATTTCGCAATGGCGTGACTCTTCGAGCGGTGCGATCATTGGTGCCGATGACTCGGCGCTCACTCATGAAAGTCGCCGCCTGGATTACCGCGCGAGACCTCGTTGGAGGTCTCATCCTCGGAATTGCCACTGGCACGGCCGTTGACGAGCTGGGGAAGCTCCTTCCGCTTCCTCTACGCAGAAGTTTCTCGGCTCTCGCTGCGCTCGGCATCATTGGTGTCGCCGGCGCATTGTGGGCACGTCACATGGCTCACGTCGCGGGAGCGCCGCCGCCGTCGAGGCGACGTGAGATCGTGACGGCGGTGAGCTTCGGGGCAGCGATCGTGGCGGTGGGGGGTTTGCTCGCGGCCATCGAGCCTGCCATGGTCGCACGCGGGGGAGAGTCAGGACTACAGATTCACGTCGTCTACTCTCTGCTCTTCGTGCCTGCGACGTTCATCGTTGCAACAGTGGGCGCGCTGGCTCTTGGCTCGATGATCGGAGCGCAGGGCGTTGAGGCGCGCTTCGCGATTGTCACCGGTGTTTGCGCCGCGCTCGCATTTCTCGTTGTCGATCTGTCGATGGACGCGATCGGCTGGCGCGTTGGTGCACCGGACGCTGGACGGCGCGCGACGATGCTGGTTGTGACTTTCGTGAGCATGACAGCGGCCGCTCTTTCGGCGGGCGGCGCGATTGGCTGGGCTATCCCTTCGTCGCGGCGCACATAAACCGTTTGCAGCCGACGCCGTCCCACGACGAGTAGGATGGCTTGACGGGGCCCAGTCGAGAGTACACTGTCCGCTCGCCTCCACCCCGACTCGTGACCATGCCGCCGCATATACAGGACCTCTTGCTTCCGACGATGTCGATCGCCGAGAAGCTTCTGCGCACGCTCGTTGTTTACGTCACTCTGCTGGCGCTGTTGCGCTTCTTCGGCAAGCGGGAGCTCGGACAGCTCAATCCGTTCGATCTCGTTGTTTTGCTCCTTTTGTCGAACACCGTCCAGAACGCGATCATCGGTCCGGATGATACGCTGAC
>JAHFCS010000224.1 GCA_023249395.1 Gemmatimonadota bacterium | reverse complement strand
TACCGATCTCGCCCTGCTCACCCAGACGGTACAGGGCAGCAACCAATTCGTTTCAGAGGGACGCGACGAGCGCCGGACACTTGGCTTCTACGGCCAGGAGCAAGTCGGCATCAACGAGCGCCTCTTCGTCACCGCATCCCTTCGCTCTGACGCATCGTCCGCGTTCGGAACGGACGTGCGCCACCAGTGGTTCCCGAAGGTCGGGGCCGCCCTCAATCTCTCCGATTACGATTTCTGGAAGTCATTCTCAGGGCTTGCCAACACCGCCAGACTGCGCGCCGCATTCGGTTCCTCGGGCGGCCAGCCGGCGGGCAGCTTCGATCGCTTGTCGAACTATGTCTTCGAGCCAAATGGTACTCGCTCCGGAATCGTCAACAGCTCGCAGCGGGGTAACGAGCAGCTCAAGCCGGAGCGGGCGCGGGAGCTCGAGCTAGGAACAGATCTCGAGCTGCTTCGCGGAAGAGTCGGCCTCGAGCTGACCTACTTCAACAAGAAAGTCAGCGATCTGATCCTGCCGAAGAGCGTCGATCCGACGACCGGTTTCCTCCAGCAGCTCGCCAATGTCGGCGAGCTGGAGAACAAGGGAATCGAGGTACTGCTCAAGACCTTCAACCTCCGCGGCCCGATGCTGACGTGGAATTCGACGCTCACGTACGCGACGAACGATCCGAAGGTTACCAAGGTCAGCGACGGCGGCGCGTTCTTCATTCCCGAAAGCTTCAACATTATTCGCGTCGCGGCCAGCGAGGCGCCGGGTCACTACTTCGGCACCACGTATGTCAGGGACGCGCAGGGCAACATACTCACCGCTGCCGGAGTCCCGATCAAGGATGCTTCAGGAAAGGTCACGGGAATTCCCGCAATCGGTCCGCGGCTTGTGATCGGCAATCCAAATCCACACGCGTACTGGTCGTTCGCCAACGACTTCGGCGTCGGCAAGGCTCTTTTGTTCCGCGCACAGTTCGACGGTGTGCAGGGCGGCGACATCTTCAACTTCGACCGGCGTCTGCTCGAGACTCCGGCCTTCGGAAGCGGCGCCGCATACGCCGATGAGCTCAACGGAGTGGTTCCCAAGGGTTACTTCCAGGCGCGCCGCAGCATCTTCCAGGAGTACATCGAGAGCGGCACGTGGGTGAAGCTGCGCGAGCTTTCTGTCACCTACTCGCTTCCTGCATCCGTGCTTGGCCGCCTCGGCACACGTGGCGCCGCGTTTACTCTCGCCGGCAGGAATCTCCACACCTGGACCGACTACACCGGATGGGATCCGGAGACGAACGCCGGCGCGCAGCGAACTCTCGTGCGCGGCTTCAGCTTCGCCACCACGCCGATCCCGCGGACTGTTTCACTCACCTTCACGACCAACTTCTAACTCGGGAGGCGAGCCTAAGATGACAATCAAAATCCAGATCCCGACCCGCCGCCCGGCAGCGGCGCTCCTGCTCCTCCTCGGACTCGGCGCGTGCAAGCTCGACGTTACGAACCCGAACGCCGCCACGCAGGAAGGCGTCCTCACGAGTGTCGCCGGCATCCGCGCGCTGACTGTCGGTATGCAGGGGCGCTTCGGCAACTCGATGGACCAGAACCTCTATGTTCCCGGCATCGTCTCCGGCGAGCTTGCGACCACCAGCGCGACCCAATCCACTCAGCGCGAGTTCCAGAATTACCCAACGGCGAGCGCCAATTCGGCGATCTCCGAAACCAATGTCGACCTGCTCAACATCTGGGCGAAGAACTACGCGACTGTGAAGTCCGCGAATGACGTTCTCGACAACATTGACGCCCTGACTTTCGCTCCGGGGACTCGCGCCGGAATGGTCGCGCTGGCGAAGCTCTACAAGGCAATGGCGTTCGGCTTCCTCATCGAGGCGTTCGAAAAGATTTCAATCGACAAGGGCGCCACCTTCGCCGATCGCCCCGCCGTACTCGCTGAGATCCTGTCGCAGCTGGCAAGCGCGAAGACCGATGTCACCGGAACGACCCTCACTACTGATTTCACCGGGTCGATCCTCGCGCCGAATTTCGATCTGCTGAATACCATTCGCGCTCTTCAGGCACGCCATTCTCTCGCGGCTGGCAGCAACGACGCCGCCCTTGCCTTCGCCAACGAGGTTCCGGCGACAGCAACCTCGGCTGTGACATTCGCCGGGGCGGATCTCAACCCGCTGCGCGATCTCTACCACGGCTCGAAATTCTTCGGAGCCATCTCGACATATCGCACCAACGCCGAGGCGGGTGACACGCGCGTTGAGGCGAATACGAAAGCGACAGCATTCGCACCCCTTGGCGGCGCATCGATGTTCGAGACGAATCTATTCCTTACCGATAACTCGCCGGTGCCTGTTTTCACGCAGGATGAGCTGAGCTTGATTCGGGCGGAGGCACTCGCCAGGCTCAGTCGTCTCCCGGAGGCGATCGCGCAGATCAACATCGTTCGCGGACGCGCAGGGCTGGCGGTAAAAACTGCCGCCGATCTGCCGACTCAAACGGCGGTGCTCGATGAGATCTTTCTTCAGCGGACGTATTCGCTGTTCTCGACCGGGCTCCACTGGGCGGACGAGCGTCGCCTTGGAAAACTCACGGTTGCCGGCGCGAAGGTTCGCTACCTGCCCTACCCCTTGTCTGTTCGAGCGACGAATCCGAATACTCCGGCAAATCCGTAATCTTTCGGCAGGATCTATGATTTAGCGCCCCGGGCCCACGATGATCGACGTCGCGGGCTCGGCGGCTATGGAGGCGCGGAAGACGTTGCATCTGACACTCGACAGGCTACTGGAATGGTTCGGCTCTCCACCCGAGTCGGCGCCCGCGCCGGCATCCGCGGAGACGTACAGCGTTCGAGGCTTTCGTGTTCTCGTCGAGAACACCCGCCCCGACATCACGACTGCGGAAGTGCTCGCGCGCCTCGACGAGGCCCTGGCTCTGATTGAGCAATACCAGCCGTGGCGACTCTGGCACCTCGAGCGCGACCTTGTTCAGTTCCGCATTGCGCGCTTTCCCTGCCGCGGGGCGTATTTCCCCGATGAGCGAACCTGCTTGACGGAGCTCACCTTTCTCGCCCGCCGCGACATCACCGCGGCAATCGTCGCATCGTCCATCGTCCACGAGGGGATTCACGCCCGGGTGGATCGCATGGGTGTTCGACGCGAGAATCGCGATCGAGCCAGGGAAGAGCGCCTCTGCCGGCGAGCTGAGCTCGAGTTCGGCCGTGCGCTCCCGGCCGAGCTCGGGGAGCCTGTTGTCGCCCGCGCAATCGAGACCCTCACACTGGCCGATGAAGAGGTCGCTCCGGCTATCGACTGGGTAGAAGCGCTCGATCGCCAGCGCGCGGTGGATCGTTCGGCACAGGCGTAGAATCCACCGCTTTCCTACTAAATACATGGGAGCCCATATGTCTAAACCGAGCTTGGTGCCGATTCTGCCGATGCTGGTGCTGGCGGTTGCCTGTAGCGACAGGAGCTCTTCCACACTCGCCGACACTGCGGCCAAAACGACGGCTGCGGTCCCCGCGTCTCTTCCAGCCGGCGAATCGCTTCTCCCGGTGGACGGCGGCAGTATCTGGTACAAGGTCTCGGGAACCGGGAGCGGCACGCCGGCCATTCTGCTGCACGGAGGTCCCGGCTTCGCCAGCTATTACATGAAGCCGCTCGAGCCGCTCGGCGCAGATCGCCCCGTCGTGCGTTACGACCAGCTTGGCGCCGGGGCCTCTACCCACATCACCGACACGACGAAGATGAACATCGGCCACTTCGTCGCCGAGCTCGACTCGCTCCGCTCCCACCTCGGCTACGACAAGGTGCATCTCGTCGGGCACTCGTGGGGGACGATACTCGCCCTCGAGTATTACCGTGCGCACCCGGAGCACGTCGCGAGCCTGACCCTCGCCAGTCCGGCGCTCGACATCCCTGCATGGGAGAAGAACGCGAAGCAGCTCGTGACGACATTGTCGGATTCCGCGCAGCGCGCAATCCGCGTCCGCGAAGCCGAGAAGAATTACGAGGCGCCCGACTATCAGAACGCGCTCGCGGAATTCTACGGGAAGTATGTGTGGCGCCATCCAGATTCGGTGAATCTCGACAGCACGTTCAAGACGGTGAACCAGACGATCTACAACTACATGCAGGGGCCGAGCGAGTTCACCATCACCGGCACTCTGAAACGCTACGATTCGACTCCCTTCCTGAAGAACGTGAAGGTTCCGACGCTCTATACCGTTGGTGAGTTCGACGAGGCGAATCCAGCGATCGTCAAGCGATTCGCGGCGATGACACCAGGCGCGCAGATCGTTGTCCTTCCGGGCTCAGCCCACCTCTCGGAGTGGGACGCGCCGGAGGCAATGAACAAAGCAATCAGGGATTTTCTGCGTCAGGCGGATAACAGGTAACCGGCACCTGGTACCTGGTACCTGGTACCTGGTACCTGGTACCGGTTTCACCCCTTCGGTACGAGCGTGAAGTCGTACTCCAGCCTGATGGTGTCCTGCACACTCAACAGGACCGGCACCCTCGGCTGCTGAATATTGAAATCGGAAAAGGTGAAAAGCGTCGAAGCGCTTCCGG
>JAHFCS010000223.1 GCA_023249395.1 Gemmatimonadota bacterium | reverse complement strand
CAGCGTGATCGTCGTCAAGTTCGGAGGAACTTCCGTCGGTGACGCGGCGGCGATCGAGCGCGCCGCCTCGATTGTTCAGGGCCGGCTCGAGCGTCGGCCTGTGGTCGTCGTGTCCGCGCTCGGCGGCGCGACCAACGCGCTCCTGGCGGTCGGCGAGCAGTCGGCCAAGGGACATCTCATCGGCGCTCTTCGCGGCGTGGAATCGCTTCGCGACCGACACCTCACAGAATGCGAGACGCTGCTCGGAGGGTCGGAATTCGCTGACGACGTCTCGAGCGACCTGAGCGCAATCTTCGACGAGCTCGCCTCTCTCGCTGAAGCGCTGTCGATATTGGGGCACGTCACGCCACGCTCTCTCGACGCAATTGCGGCATTCGGAGAGCAGGCTTCCTCGGAGCTGGTGACGGCGTACTTCAAGCTGCGCGGGATCAACGCGGAGCACGTCGATGCGCGCGGAGTGATGATCACCGACTCAGCGTTCATGGAGGCGGAGCCCCAGCCAATGGCAATCGCCGAGCGCGCCCGTGAGCAGATCCTGCCGCTGGTGCGCGAGGGCAAGGTGCCGGTACTTGGAGGCTTCATCGGGGCAACGCCGGAGGGAGTGACGACGACGCTTGGCCGCGGGGGGTCCGACTACAGCGCATCGTTGATCGGTGCTGCTCTTCGCGCGGACGCGATCGAAATCTGGACCGACGTGGACGGAATGCTCACCGCCGATCCTCGGTTGGTGAAAGGCGCTCTGCTCATCGAGGAGATTCGCTTCGATGAAGCCTCGGAGCTGGCGTCGTTCGGCGCCAAGGTCCTGCATCCGAATACGATTGCGCCGGCGGTTCGGCTCGGGATTCCGGTCTTCATTTACAACTCGCGGAATCCCGAGGGAACGGGAACGCGAATCACCTTCGACGCGCCGCATCGTCCCGTGAGCGCGATCGCCGGAAAGCCCGACGTGGTGCTTATCAAGGTCACGGCGCCGCGGATGCTTTTTGCCCACGGCTTTCTGCGGCGGGTCTTCGAGATATTCGAGCGCCATCAGACATCCGTTGACGTCGTGGCGACGTCCGAAGTTTCGGTATCGGTTACGATCGACGACCCGTCGCGGCTCGACGCGCTGCTGGTTGATCTGCGCTCGCTTGGAGATCTCTCGATTGAGCGAAATCGCGGGATCATCGCCATTGTCGGCGCGGGGATCTGCGACGCCGGCGGCGCGATGGGGCGCGCCCTCATTGCGCTCGGCGAGACCAGGGTGCACATGATGTCATTGAGCGCCACGGGCATCAACCTGACGGTGATCGTCGATGGCGACGAGGTGAATGCGGGAATCGAGCGGCTGCACAAGGAGTTCTTCGGCGGCAGCGGGGACCAGGCATCATGAACGAGCCACAGATCGCGATCATCGGCGACGGGAAGATGGGACGCACGATCGCGCAGATGGTACAGGAGCGCGGGTGGACCGTCTGCGCCATGCTCGACTCGGCTCACAACCGCGACGGGTCAGGCATCTCGCGGCGCTCTCTCGGCGATCCGGATGTGGCGATCGAGTTCACCACGCCGGATTCAGCGGTGGCGAACATCACCGCCTGCATCGCCGACAAGATCCCGGTTGTCGTCGGGACCACCGGCTGGTACGCGTCGCTGCCGATGGTCACCGACCAGGTCAAGGCTGCGGGATCGGCGTTGCTCTGGGCGGCGAATTTCTCCGTCGGGGTGAACTTGTTCGTGGAGCTGACGCGCCGAGCCGCGGAGCTGATGTCCGCTGCGCCGGAGTTCTCCGCGCATTTGCTGGAGACGCATCATTCGGCGAAGAAGGACGCGCCATCCGGTACGGCGCTGGCGATAGTCGATGCGATGGAGAAGCCGCTCGGTAAGCGGATTCCGGTCACGAGCATTCGCACCGGATCGGTGCCCGGGACCCACGAGCTGATCTTCGACAGCACATACGAGCAGATGAGCCTTCGGCACGAAGCCCGCGACAGGCGAGTGTTCGCCGACGGCGCGCTGCGTGCGGCTCGATGGTTGATCGGGAAACAGGGAGTCTTTACAATGCGGGACGTGCTGGGATTCACGCGAAGTGGGGAAATCGGAGGGCGGCGATGACGACCGACGGCTTGCCAGATGCACACGCACGGCTGACTGGATGCGGCACTGCTCTCGTTACTCCTTTCAAGGAAAATGGCGAGCTGGACGAGCCGGCGCTCCGCGCCTTCGTGGACTGGCAGATCCAGGAAGGTGTGCACTTTCTCGTTCCCTGCGGCTCAACAGGTGAAGCAGCGACGATGTCGCTCGAGGAGCACCGTCGAGTTGTCGAGATCACCGTGGAGCAGGCGAGTGGACGCGTGCCGGTCGTCGCCGGCGCCGGATCGAACGACACTCAGAAGGCGATTGCACTCTCCAGGGAGATGCAGTCTGCAGGCGCGACGCACCTGCTCCACACGTCGCCGATGTACAACAAGCCGCCTCAGCGCGGAATAGTCGCCCATTACCGCGCCATCGCTGACGCGGTGAATCTTCCGATAGTCGTCTACAACGTTCCGAGCAGGACGGGCAGCAACGTGGAAGCGGCGACGACGCTCGAGCTGGCGGAACACGAGAACATCATCGCCGTGAAAGAGGCGTCGGGGAACCTTGCACAGATCACGGAGATAATCCGCAACAGCCCGCCGCGATTCAGCGTGCTTTCGGGCGACGATTCGTTCACCGTCGCGGTGATGGCCGAGGGAGGAGACGGCGTCATCTCGGTGACGTCGAACGTAGTTCCGAATCTGGTGGCGGAGCTGACGGAATGTCTTGCGCTGGGCGACCTCGTGCAGGCGCGCGACCTCTCGCACCGCCTCGCACCGTGGACGATCGCTGCATTTGTCGAATCGAATCCGATTCCCTCCAAGGCAGCGCTGGCCCTGATGGGAAAGATGCGAAACGTACTTCGTCTTCCGCTCGTGCCGCTCGCCGAGGCGCATTCGGCGCTGCTGCGATCGAGTCTCGAAGCGGTCGGGGCGATCGGCGCACAGTGAAGTCGCTCAAAGCGCGCATCGAGAAGGCAGCGTCTCACGCGGGCCCGAAGACGCCCGACGACGCGCATCTTGCGGTGGACGAATTCCTCCAGCTTCTGGAGAACGGCGAGCTTCGCTCAGCAGAATGCGACGCCGACGGAAACTGGCGCGCGGTGCCGTGGGTGAAGCGCGGAATCCTGCTTGGTTTTCGAATCGGCAAGCTCATCGACATGTCGCCGGACGTCTCGCCCAGGTCGCGCGGTGCCGCGTTCAGCTTTTTTGACAAGGATACTTTCCCGCTGCGCAGACTGACCCTCGATGACGGAGTCCGCGTCGTTCCCGGCGGTTCGTCGATTCGACGCGGGTCGTACATCGCCCCCGGCGTTGTCTGCATGCCCCCGATGTACATCAATGTCGGCGCCTACATTGGTGCCGGAACGATGGTGGATTCCCACGCGCTCGTGGGATCGTGCGCCCAGATCGGAGAGCGCGTTCATCTGAGCGCCGCCGCCCAGATCGGCGGAGTCCTCGAGCCAGTGAACGCGGCGCCGGTGGTGATTGAGGACGACGTCATCGTCGGCGGAAACTGCGGAGTGTACGAGGGTACAGTCATTCGGTCGCGAGCGGTGATCGGGGCCGGTGTCGTGCTCACGCGCGGCACTCCCGTGTACGATCTCGTGAGGGAGAAGATTTATCGCGGCAGCGCTGAGCGTCCGCTCGCGATTCCGAGCGGCGCAGTTGTTGTCCCTGGTGCCCGCCAGGTGAAAGGCGGATGGGGCGGGGAGGAGCGAATCTCCCTGCAGACGCCTGTGATCGTTAAATATCGCGACGAGAAAACGGACAACGCGACGGCGCTCGAGAGCTGGCTGCGATGAAGGCCCGCGGCACCGTCCAGGTGCCAGGCGACAAATCGATTTCGCATCGCGCGCTGATCTGTGCGTCAGTCGGCAGTGGGGAGTCGCACATCAGCGGAATCCTTCGTTCGGCCGACGTCGAGTCCACCGCATCTGTCCTTCGATTGCTCGGCGTGACAATACCTCCTCTGTCCGATGAGCTTTCGATCGAGGGCACAGGGTTCGGCGGGCTGAAAGCGCCGGGCCTGGCACTCCAATGCGGAAACAGCGGGACCACCGCGCGGCTGCTGGCCGGCGTCGCGGCAGCATGTCCCTTCACATCGCGCTTCGAGGGTGACGCCAGCCTGAGTCGGCGGCCGATGAAGCGCGTCGCTGAACCGCTGACGGCGATGGGCGCGCGGATCGAGTTCGATCGCGACGACGGTCTGCCGATGACTATTCACGGTGGTGACCTCGCGGGCATCGCGTGGAATACCCGAGCGGCGAGCGCGCAGACGAAGAGCGCGATACTCTTCGCCGGGCTACTTGCCGGGGTAGGCGTCACCGTTCGCGAGCTCCGGCGGTCGAGAGATCATACCGAGCGGATGCTGGCGTCGCTCGGTGTGCCGCTGGTGATTGGAGAGGCGAGTGTATCGCTGACACCCGTCTCTGAGCTTGAGCCTCTCCGCATCACGATTCCCGCCGACCCTTCGTCCGCCGCGTACCCAGCAGCGCTGGCGGCGCT
>JAHFCS010000222.1 GCA_023249395.1 Gemmatimonadota bacterium | reverse complement strand
GAACGACTTTGCCCATCTGGTGGCGTCGAACGAAATCGGCAAGCTGTACCTCGGGAGTTATCACCACCGGCACTCCGGCCTCGATTGCCTCGACGACCGACATGCCGAAGTTCTCATGCAGCGATGGCAGAACGAGTACGGAGGCGGATCCTAACAGGTCCTGCTTCGCGGCGCCTGAAACGAAGCCGCGAAACTGGACACTGCCCGCGATGCCGAGCGTTGCGGCGTGCTGTTTCAGAGAAGTGGCGTACGCGTCATCGCCGGCTCCGGCGACAACAAGGACTGCATCCGGGTTGCCACGTCGCACGGATGTCCACGCGTCGAGAAGGCATTCAAGGTTCTTTACGGGAACGATTCGACCGAGAAAGAGGACGACCGGGGGACCTGCTTCCCTGAACGAGCCCTCAGCGAGTGCGGCGGCGCCATGCGACGGAGGCGGAACAACGTGCGATCGCCCGCCGAAATCGATGCCGTGCCAGCCGGCATCGTCCCGCTCGGTCGTCGTGGTGAAATGCAGTGCCGCCGCGCCGATGAGATTCTGGCGCTCGAGCATCCTGAAATACGTTTCCTTGAGAGCCGTGCGACGGTGCTGGAAGGTATACCGCGACAAGGTGCCGAAAGGCCTGACGACGACTGCCGCACCTTTCCGCAACGCGGCCCGCGCACCGAGGGAGCTGATTGGATTGAACAATCCGTGAATGTGGACGACGTCGTACGACCTTGCCGACCGGGCAACCCATCTCACGAGGGCAGGGGAAATGACGAACGCGCCGCTCCCGAACGCGGTGAAGAGATGCAAATGGGCATCCCGGGAGCGGGCGGCAAAGGAATCGACTTCGTCGACCGCGCACCGGGGCGCCGCAATGGAGACCTCGATGCCGGCGTGTGCGGCGGCGACTGCATATCCGGCGAGGGATTCAGTGGGTCCGCCATATGATCGCGCTATGCTTGGCGCGACGTGCAATACTTTCACTGGGCCGAAGCAAGCGGGAGCGAGTCGTCCTGACCCAACATGAACGCGCTCTCGTCGCCGACCGCCACGCCATTGTGCGCGGCCCAGCGAATGAGCGTGTAGAGCGCCCACTGCCGGCTCCAGCTCATGCCCGGTCTTCGTTCCTGAAAGTCGGACCAGACGCGCGCAGTCGGGCTGGAGGCGAGCCCAACATGCCTTGGCGCGGGCGAGGCGAGGACTTCATCTATCTCGCGGAACAGATCCTGACGCATCCATCTCTCGAAGGGGAGCGTGAACCCCTGCTTCGGTCGGGACAACAGCTCCTCCGGGAGGATGTCGTGCATCGCTCTGGCGAGGATCGGTTTCGAGATCCCGCGGTTTAGTTTCGCCGAATCGGCGAATGTCATCACGGCGCGCGCGACTTCCCGGTCAATGAACGGTACGCGGAGCTCCAGGCCGTGAGCCATGCTGAAGACATCACTGTCACGCAGGAGCGTGTTGCGCATGTAGCCCGTGAGCTCGTACAGCGAAATCTGCTGGAGAAGCGAGAGACGGCTCAGGTCCGCGTCGTCCGGTGCAATCGCGGTGGAGTAGCCCGTCCGTCCAGCGAGTGACTGTACATGCGTGTCGCTGAACAGCGTGCGGGACGCGCGATAGGCGGCCTCAGCCGGACTCTTGCCGCGAAGCAAAGCACTGATGCGCTCGAGTCGAGGGTCGCGAGAAAGGTCGGCACCCGCGGCTCCCATTCTTCGCGCCATGCGGGGCAGCTTCCATATCGGAGCGACGAGGCGCGCTCTGCGAAAGGAAGGATATCCTCCGAACAGCTCGTCACCGCCGAGGCCCGACAGAACGACCTTGAGCCCACTCGCCCGGACTGCTCTGCTCACGACGTAGGTGTTCAGGCCGTCGAGAGACGGCTGATCCATGGCTCCAAATGCGTCCGGGAGGGCATCGAGAAGGTCGCTGCCGGAGAGTGGGATCTCATGGTGTTGCGTGCCGAAGAGCTTCGCAGTCGAGCGTGCGGGGCCGGCTTCAGTGTAATCCGCCTCGTCGAAAGTCACGGTGAAAGTGTCGAGTCGCGTCTCTGAAACCTCGCTTGCCAGCGCGACAACGGACGATGAGTCTATTCCGCCGGAGAGAAACAGCGCGACGGGAACGTCGCTCACGAGGTGGTGCGACACTGAGTCACGCAGTATCTGGCGGAGCTGCGTTACGTCACCGCCTGTCTCCGGCGACTCAACACCGTCACTCACCGTCAGCGACGTCGCGAACCGCTCCGCCCTCGCGAGAATGGCGCCGCCCCTGCGGCAATCGATCGGCACGAAACAACCCGGCGGCACCGCACGAACCGAATCGATGATCGTCAGCGGTTCAGCGACTGATCCAGTCGACAGGTAGCTTCGGAGTGCCTCCGCGGAGAGTTTTCGCGGAATTCGCTCCGACGCGAGAAGGGCGCGCACTTCGCTCGCGAACAGCACCGCTCCCCCCGACTCGTTCACGTACAGCGGCTTGATGCCGAAAGCGTCGCGCACCAGATAGCCTCGCTCTTGTTCGCTGTCCCAGAGCGCGAACGCGAACATCCCGCGCAGCCTGGGCAGAACGGCCGGTCCCCAGCGAGCCCATCCCGCGAGCAGGACTTCGGTATCGCCGGTGCTCCGAACCCGAATGCCCTCGCCTGCGAGCTCATCCCGCAGCTGGCGAAAGTTGTAGATCTCCCCGTTGCAGGTGAGACAGTATCGACCGTCAGGCGACCACATCGGCTGGTGACCCGCCGCCGTGAGGTCAAGGATCGCAAGCCTGCGATGTCCGAAGGTGCCTCTGGCCGCTCCGCCTGTGCCCGACAGCGCGGCAAATCCGCTATCGTCGGGACCGCGGTGATCGAGCGCCGCAGCTATCCGCTCGGTGAGCGCGCGACTTTCGCGGGAGCCGAACGCTCCAGCTATTCCGCACATCGGTGCAATATGCCAGAGAAGGTCCGGTAAGTCATGCTCTCAAGGTACACCCGATCACCCTATTCGTCTGGGCGGGCACGTTGCACCGACTCAACTGCCTGCAGCAGTCCATCCGTGGCCGTCCTGAAAGAGTAGTTCGCTACGATTCCCTGACAGGCCTCGGTGAAATCATGTCCGTGCGATTTTGCGTTTCGGATGCGAGCCAACGCTGCAGTGCACGCCGCGACGTCGCCAACCTCGAAGACTTCGCCGGTGATTCCCGGCCTGATCAAATCGGGAGCACATCCCACCGCGTCGCTTACGACGCACGGTGTTCCGGCGGCCATCGCCTCGTTGACAACGAGCCCCCATGTCTCGCTGCTACTCGGCAACACGCAGACGTCGGCCGCACCATAAACCCTGCCGAGCCCTGACTGGTTGACGAAGCCGGCGAGGATCAGCCGGACACCGAGCCGAGCCGCGTCATCCCGGCAGCGCTCCACCTCCGGACCGGTGCCGACAATCAACGTCGTCACACCCTCGCCGAGCGCTGCGCAAGCTGCGATCACGTCTGCCGGCCGTTTCTGGGAATCGACCTTGCCAACGAACAGAACTACGAAATCGTCGGGAGAGATTCCGAGGCTCGCGCGGTAGTGCGTTCCTCCGCCCACCGTCCTGTCGTTCGCCGCCGCGCTGCGAAACAAGTCGTTGTCAACGCAATGGGGGGCGAAGAAGATCATGGAATCCGGAATGCCGAAGTGCCTCAGGTACTCGCGATTCCACCGCCCGACTGTGAGAAAGGCCTCGAAGAAGCGCAGCATCGCCCGTGTCTTGACGCCCCACATTGTCGAGCGAAGCACGCCTCGACCGCGTCCGAGGTGAGTGTCGCCTCGATAGATCGCGCCGTAGCCGGCGAGACGGCATGCGACCAGTGCTCGCACCAGCGTCGCGGAATACCAGCCGACCACGAGCACGGCGTCAGGACTCGAATGCCTGATGGCGCGTCCCATCCCTCGAACGTGGAGGCCAAGAAATCTGTCGCTGTGCAGGTAATCCGTCGGGCGCGGAGGTCTGACCTGGACGAAGTCATAACCTTCGAGCGGAGACGTGTCCCAGTCGAAGCTCACTCCGAAGCCAACGCCCTGCTGCTCGGGAGTCGGCACCGTCGCGTAGATGACCGTCAGCTGAATCTCCGGACAGTTCTCGCTTATGTAGCGAAACCACGGCGAGTAATACTGCACCGGGTGAGTCATCGCCACTGTCAGGCGGGCTGGACGGCCCCGTGTCGGCATGCCTGTCACTGTTCCAGCGAAAGATGCGCGCCCAAGACTAGGTACGACTGCCGGCTTCAGCTTTGTCGGCAACGAGATCCAATACGCCGGCGAGCTCACCGGCCAGCGAGCGCGCAGAGAATTTCTCCAGCTCCGCCGACTGCCACGCAATCGGCTCGACCGGTCCCCGCGAGACGAGCGAGGCCAGCGCATGGGCGATCTCCGCAACGTGATTGCCTGCACGGTCGGAGCCGGAGTACGTGACGAGGTGCGCATCCGGGGGACTGGTTACGCGCGACATGATCTCGGCCACGCTGCTTGCGCGGTGATAGACGGCCAGGATCGGACGCCCCGCGAGCAGCGCGGGATAAAGTTTGCTCGCGGTATAGTGAGGCTCGGTGCTTCCCATCATCAGGATCGCCGAGGCTTG
>JAHFCS010000221.1:4188-4602 GCA_023249395.1 Gemmatimonadota bacterium | reverse complement strand
CGAGCTGGGCGCATTCTGGACCGGGGCCGTCGGATACTTCGGGTACGACATCGTCCGGCTGATCGAGCGGCTGCCGCATCGCAAGCTCGCGCGCTCCGACATTCCCGACGCCCTGTTCGTTTTCACGCGCTCGATGGTGATCGTGGACAATCTGCGCGCGCTGGCGAGGATCGTCGTGAGCGTGGAGGCTGCTCCCGATACGGCGCCCGATGTCCTGCGCCGCAAGTACGACGTTGCCATCCGCGAGATAGACGACATAGAGGCCGGGCTCAATGAGCCGTCCCGGCTGGGACCGCTGGTACTCGATGGAGACGTGGCGCCGGCACGCGGGCGATCCAACATGGATCGCGAGACGTTCATGGGTGGTGTCGAGCGAATCCGCGAGCTCATCCGCGCCGGCGATTGCTTTCAGGC
>JAHFCS010000221.1:0-4178 GCA_023249395.1 Gemmatimonadota bacterium | reverse complement strand
CCTCCTCTCGCGGCGCATCGACCTGCCGGCGAATTTCAGCTCGGGGGCGTTGTATCGAGCGCTCCGCGCGCTCAATCCATCGCCGTACATGTACCATCTGATACTCGATGGTGTGGAGCTGGTCGGAAGCTCGCCCGAATTGCTGGTGCGGCTTGCCGACAACCGCGTGACGCTGCGTCCGATTGCTGGCACGAGGCGGCGCGGAAAGACTGCGGCCGAGGATGCGGAGCTTACGACTGAGCTCCTTGCCGATCCGAAGGAGCGCGCCGAGCACATCATGCTCGTGGATCTGGGCAGAAACGACGTCGGGCGGGTTGCGCGCTACGGGACGGTGGCGGTCACCGAGCTCATGTGCGTCGAGAAGTATTCGCACGTCCTCCATATCGTGAGCCAGGTGGAGGGAGCGATCGCCGGAGATCTCTCGGCGATGGATGTGTTTCGCGCAACGTTCCCGGCCGGCACGATGTCGGGGGCGCCGAAAGTCCGCGCCATGGAGATCATCGACGACCTGGAGGAAGATTCGCGCGGACCGTACGCCGGCGCCGTGGGCTACATCGCCGCCGGCGGTCACCGGATGGACCTCGCGATCACTATACGGACCTGCGTGATCGCAGACGGCGTCGCATCCGTGCAGGCAGGCGCCGGAATAGTCGCAGACTCGGTTGCCGCCACAGAGTGGGATGAGACCGAGAGCAAGGCGGGCGCGATTCTGGTCGCAATCGGCCAGTTGCGGGCGAGCGGCGCGGGTTGAGGCTCCTCCTCCAGGGGTACGCGCGCATTCAGTCACCGCGTGCGCGCGGCATCGCGCTCGAGAGCTGCCGGAGTGCACTCGAATCGATTCTCGCCAACGAGACCGTGTACGATTTTGCAGAACGACAGCCGGGCGTGCGACGATTCACCGGAAGAGCGCCCGTCTATGCCTTCGAATTGCCGGAGGGCTCGGGCGACGCGGTCGTCCGCCGGTCAATGCGAGGCGGCGCTTTAAGCAAACTTCACACCGATCTTTTCCTTCCGCCGACGCGCGGTCTGCGTGAGCTGCTGACTTCGCTTCGCCTCCGCGCGGCAGCCGTCCCGACCCCAGAGGTCATGGGTTACGCGGTTTACCCAGTTGGCAAGGTGTTTCGCCGGACCGATGTCATCACGCGCGAGATAAAGGGCGGCGCGGATCTCGCCACGCTGCTTGCCGCCGCGGATCCGGGGCCGCGACGGAGCGCCATCCTCGAGGCGGCGGCCCAACTCGTGGCGGCGCTCTCGCGCGCCGGCGCCCACCACTCGGATCTCAATCTCAGGAACATCCTCGTGACGGAATCTTCCGGTGCAGAGCCGGAAGCGCCGCAGGCACA
Source organism: Gemmatimonadota bacterium (assembly GCA_023249395.1). Taxonomy (GTDB): domain Bacteria; phylum Gemmatimonadota; class Gemmatimonadetes; order Gemmatimonadales; family Gemmatimonadaceae; genus UBA4720. The sequence continues at coordinate 2,835 of JAHFCS010000221.1, read as the reverse complement.
CATTCTCGACGTGGATCGCATCCAGTTTCACGTTCCCGGAGATCCGATTGTCTCCCGTGCGAACATCGACCGTCTGGAGCGCTCGCTCAAGAAGTGGCGCGAGCTCCACGGACTGAAAGTCGATGACGCAGAGATCGCGACACTCAGGTCGCGGGCGTTGGAGAACTCTCGATGACGGCGGCGGCGCCGTACAGCATGGACAGCATCTGCATCGTGATGATGAGCGCTGTCGGCGACGCGGTTCACGTCCTGCCGGTCATCAATGCGATCAAGCGTCACCATCCGGAATCACGCATAACGTGGGTGTTGCAGTCCGGGCCGGCCTCGCTCGTCAGCGGCCATCCATCCGTGGACGACGTCGTGATCTTCGATCGTACGCGAGGCTGGCGCGCATTCGCGGATGTTCGGCGGGAGCTAACCAAAAGGCGCTTCGACCTGCTCATCGATCTCCAGGTGTACTTCAAGGCCGGGCTCGTCACTGCGCTCTCCGGCGCTCCCGTACGACTGGGCTTCGACCGCTTGCGAGCCCGCGATTTCAACTGGCTGTTCACCAACCGGAGAATTTCCGCACAGCCTGTGCAGCACGTGCAGGACCAGTACTTCGAGTTTCTGCGCGAAGTCGGCATCCCGCCGGAGCCTGTTACATGGCATCTCGGGCCCTGGGAGGGCGAGCGTGACTGGCAACGTGAATGGGTATCGCGCGTCGGGCGCGACTTCGCGGTCATAGTCGTCGCAAGCAGCAAACCCGATAAAGACTGGATGCCGGAGCGCTGGGCCGAGGTGTGCGACATTCTGGAAGCCCGGTACGATCTACAACCCGTGCTCGTAGGTGGAGAGTCGAAGCGTGAAGCGGAAGCCGCCACCGACATTGTGGCCGCGGCCGAGCGGCCTCCATTGGTTGCGCTCGGAAGGGGACTCCGCCGGCTCGTTTCCATCCTCGACTCATCGTCGCTTGTCCTCTCCCCCGACACGGGGCCGCTTCACATGGCCGTCGCGCTGGATCGACCGGTGATCAGTCTCATCGGATACAGCGATCCGAGGCGCACAGGCCCATATCGAAAGTTTCAGGACCTGATCATCGATGCCTATCACGATCCCGGCGCGAAAACACCGGTCTCGATGAAGACACGTACCGGACGGATGGAAAGAATTCAGGTCGCCGACGTGGCCGCGCGGCTCGAGAGGTGGAGTGAGGGCTACCGCACGAAGCCGTAGCGCACGCCGAGCTTCGCCATCAGCTCCACGAGGCGCACGAGCGAAAGTCCCATCACAGCGAAGTAGTCACCGTCGATCCGGCTCACGATCGTCGCCCCGTATCCCTGAATGCCGTATGCGCCGGCCTTGTCCATTGGCTCGCCCGCGTCGATGTAGCTGGCGATCTCGTCGGTCCGCAGATCGCGAAACGTCACCGACACCTTTTCGAGCGTCGAGACGGTACGGCCGCCGAGTGATGCGGCGACGGCAGTCATCACGACGTGCGTTCTGCCGCTCAGCATCTTGAGCATTCGCGTCGCGTCGGCCTGATCGCGCGGCTTGCCGAGTACCTTTTTGCCGGCGACGACGATCGTGTCCGCCCCGATGACGAGCGAGTCGCGATTGGCGGCGGCGATCTTCTCGACCTTCTCGCGTGCGAGCCGCTCGGCGTGAGCTTCAGGTTTCTCTCCCTTCGGGTAAGTCTCGTCCACGTCCGCTGCGCGCACATCGTGTGCGACGCCGATCAGGTCGAGCAGATCGCGCCTCCTCGGAGAGGAAGACGCGAGAATCACGTCGAGATCGGCGAGACTTTTCACGCTGCTTGCAGGGTCATCGCTCCAGCCAGAGCGTTACCGGCCCGTCGTTCACGAGCTCGACATCCATCATCGCGCCGAACTCGCCCGTCTCTACGCGCAGGTTCTTCCCGCGCAGCGCAGTGACGAACGACTCATAGAGCGGAATCGCGACTTCCGGTCTCGCCGCGTCGATGAAGCTCGGACGCCTTCCCTTCTCCGCGTTTCCGTACAGCGTGAACTGCGAGACAACGAGAATCTCTCCGCTCACATCGGCCAGCGAGAGATTCATTTTGTCTTCGGAATCGGAGAACAGGCGGAGGCCGGCAACCTTCTCCGCCATCCACTCCACCTGCCCCGAGCCGTCGCCGGTGGTGAACCCGACGAAGAGCAGAAACCCGCGACCGATCCGTCCCGTGGTCCGCTCGCCTACGCGGACCTCCGCACGCGAGACCCGCTGTAGCAGAACGCGCAGACGCTACTCGACGGTTACGGACTTGGCGAGGTTGCGCGGCTGGTCGACGTTCGACCCGCGCTTGACGGCGATGTAGTAGGCGAGCAGCTGAAGCGGGATACACGCAAGAACGGGCGTCAGCATGTCGATTGTCTCCGGAATCCGGAACTCATAGTCCAGCTTTCCGGCGAGCGCCTTCTCCTCGCGGCTGGTGATCGCGATGACCGTTCCTTTCCGCGCCTTCACCTCCTGCACGTTCGAGACGACCTTTTCGAACACCGAATCGTGGGGCGCGATGAAGACCACCGGCATCATCTCGTCAATCAGTGCGATCGGGCCGTGCTTCATCTCGGCCGCCGGGTATCCCTCGGCATGGATGTAGCTGATCTCCTTCAGCTTGAGCGCACCCTCGAGTGCCGTCGGGAAATTGTAACCGCGTCCGAGATACAGGAAGTTTTGCGCGCGCTTGAACTCCTCGGCCAGGTTCTCGATCTCTTCGGCGCGGTCGAGGATCTGCTTGACCTGCGCCGGCAGAGACTGGAGAGCCTCAATAATCTCTCTTCCACGAACGACCGACAGATCCTTGAGGCGCGCGAGCTTGAGGGTGAACAATGC
>JAHFCS010000220.1 GCA_023249395.1 Gemmatimonadota bacterium | reverse complement strand
ATCGCGACGCGGGCTTCCCCCGGTCCTCAAGCGTCTAGGTCAACATTTTCTCAACGACACAGACGCCCTCCGCGACATAGCTGATGCCCTGAGCCTGACGAAGAACGATCTGGTCGTCGAAATCGGGCCGGGAAGGGGAGCGCTCACGGAGCTTCTTCTGTCACGTGCGGGGCACGTCATCGCGATCGAGCTCGATCGCGAGCTCGCCGGACGATTGAAGAAGAGCCACGAGGGCGATCCGCGATTGACCGTGATCGAAGACGACATACTCGAGGTGAGCCTCGACAAAATCGTCGATCGTCCCTTCGCCATCGTCGGCAACGTGCCGTACTACATCACGACGCCGATACTATTTCACGTTCTCCGGGCCCCGCTGCCCACGCGCGCGGTCTTCCTCGTGCAGAAAGAAGTGGCAGAGCGCATCGTCGCGCCGCATGGATCGCGCGAGTACGGCGCCCTGTCGGTGAACGTCCAGGCAATTGCCTCGGCCGAGATCGTGAGAAGCGTCCCCGCGAGCGCGTTCACTCCTCCGCCCAAGGTGGACTCATCGGTCATCAGGATCACGCCGCGCGAGGAGCCCCTCGTCAGCGTGGAGGAGCTGCCTGCGTTCAGGATCTTCGTTCAGTCGGTATTTGGAATGCGACGGAAACAACTCGCCAACGTACTGCGATCGGTGCGACGAATATCCCTTGACGAAGCTGGGCGCATACTCGTCGAGCTGGGCATCGATCCACAGGCGAGACCGGAAACGCTATCGCCCGCTCAGCTCGCTGCTCTCATGCGCGCCAGCGCTCCCGCCTAGTCCACCTTGTTGGTGATGGCGAAGGTCAGCGCCTCGAGCTCCATCGCCATGTTGACGGCGCGAAGCGCGACGTCGTTCGGCACCGTGAGCTGAACCGGCGCGAAGTTGAGAATTCCCTTGATTCCCGCACGGACGACGCGATCGGCGAGATTTTGCGCGGAATCAGCAGGGACAGCGAGCACTGCGATCTGGTAGTCGCCGGCCTCGATGTCGCGCTCGAGACTGGCCTCATCGCGAACTTTCACGTTGCCCCACCTGCTCCCGATCTTCGACGGGTCACTATCGTAGACGGCAGAGACGATGAATCCACGCTCGGTGAAACCCGCGTAACGGGCCAGTGCGGCGCCGATCTTTCCCGCACCGATGATGCAGACCCGCCACTGCCGCCCGAGACCGAGAATCCGTCGAAGCCTTGCCGAGAGCTCCGGGACCGAATAGCCGAGTCCACGCTTGCCGAACGACCCGAAGAAAGAAAGGTCTTTTCTCACCTGCGCGGACGTCGTTCCGCCAAGTCGAGCGAGGTCTTCACTCGAAGTAGTGGGGACTCCGCGAGCCTCGATCTCCTCCAGAAAGCTGAGGTAGAGCGAGAGCCGCCGTACGGTTGATTCCGCGATCCGTCTCAAGATGTGGGAGCTTGTGAATTAGTTCACAAAGGTAGGTAAAACCCCCGCGGGCGGCAAGCAAACGGGACGGGCTCTCGGCCGGAGGGTTATTTTTTCATCCGATGGCAGTGCATGTAACTTCCGAAATCGGACGCCTCAGATCAGTTCTCGTGCACCCTCCGGGCGCCGAGCTTTACGCCGTAACTCCCTCTACTAGAGAGGATTACCTCTACGACGACATCATGGATGTCGCCGCCGCTCAGCGTGAGCATCGACGCTTCGTCGCAATCCTCGAGCGGTTCGCCGACGTCCACCACGTCCACGACCTGCTCGCCGAGGTCCTGGCCGACACCGAGGTGAAACAGCTGCTGATTCGTGACACGCTTGACATCCTGCCATCTGTTCCCCTTGCCCGGGAGCTCGAGGAGATGGCTCCGGCGGAGCTGGCCCGGGCCCTGATCGAGGGCAGGGAGGAAGCGCCCGGTCCGTTGGCGAGCGCACTGAATGAAGGCGGGTATGCACTGCCTCCGCTCCCCAACCTCTTTTTCACGCGCGACGTCGCTGTGGGCCTCAACGAGCACATCATGATCGGGTCGATGCGCTACAGCATACGCTGGACTGAAGCGCTCGTCATGAAGGCGATCTTCCGCCACAACCCGAAGCTCCAGAACCAGGGCATCATCTATGATGGGTCTATCGAGCATCGGCTGAACTACACGTTGGAGGGCGGCGACGTCCATCCGATCCGGCGCCAGACGGTGATGATCGGGTTCAGCGAGCGATCGAGTCCGGCGGCGATCGATCAGCTCGCATCAGTGCTGTTCACCAACACCGACGTTCGCCAGCTCATCATCGTCGTGATGCCGGGCGAGGACATCGCCATTCACCTCGACATGATATTCACGCAGGTGGATCGACAGCTTTGCGTCATTTACCCGCCGCATTTCATCGGACCGGGGCGGCTGCCGATCCTCCTCTGGGAGAAAGGCGCCGCGAAAATGCGGGAGATGCCGAGTGTCTTCGCCGCGCTCGAAGAATGCGGTCTTCCGATGGAGCCAGTGCTCTGCGGCGGCGAGCGGCGCATGATGCAGGAGCGGGAGCAATGGTCGTCGGGATGCAATTTCGTTGCGCTTCGACCGGGACTCGTCCTATCGTACGCGCGGAATGAGCTCACTCTGCGCGAAATGGAAAAGGCCGGCTTCGACGTGATCGGCGCTTCTGATTTTCTTTCAGGAGAGCGCAAAGTCAGCGACGATGGCCGGGCGGTCATCACGTTCGAAGGTGGCGAGCTGGTTCGTGGGGGGGGCGGCGCGCGGTGCATGACATGTCCACTCGTCAGGGACGATCCGTGGAGCTGACGCGCGGTGGGATCGACACCCGGCCGGAAGCGACACTGCTCGCCACACGCGCTGCCGAGTATCTCGCGAGCGGTCCGGCCGATCCGGTGTCGCTGATCGGCCACGTCTGCAACCTTCCCGGCGCGCCCCGCGTTGTTGCCGAGCACATGGCGGAAGCGATCTTCGCCGGCCGCCCGGAATTTCGCCGGGATGATCAGGGACGCTGGATTCTCTCGGCTCCCGAGCCGACGTACATCGTGCCGCACAAGGCGACAATTGCGTCGTCCGGACGTTCCGCAAAGAACGACATCCTTACGGATCTTTCATACGTCGTGGTCGATCTCGAGACGACGGGAACCTCGCACCGTTTTGGCGACCGAATCACCGAAGTCGCAGCGGTCGTCGTGCATAAGGGCGAGATTGTTGACGTTTTCGAAAGGCTGGTCAATCCGCAACGGCCGATCCCGGCCTTCATCACGCGCCTCACCAACATCACGTGGGAGATGGTGAAGTACGCTCCTCTGTTCGAGGAGATCGAGCCGCGGCTGGTGGAAGTTCTGACCGGACATGTTTTCGCCGCGCACAACGCCATGTTCGACTGGCGATTTCTCTGCGCCGAAGTCCTGCGGGCGTCGGGACGCGAGTTGGACGGCAGACAGATCTGCACCGTTCGGCTCGCGAGAATCCTTCTTCCACAGCTTCCCCGCCGATCGCTCGATCACGTCGCGCGCTACTATGGCGTTGAGATCAAAGGGCGCCACCGCGCGGGGGGCGATGCTGTCGCGACGGCTGAGTGCCTCACCCGCCTTCTCTCCGACGCTGCCGATCGAGGCTGTGTCACCTGGGCCGATCTCGAGTCGATGGTCGGGCGGCGCCGCCGCGCTTCCCGGGCGAAGCGCCGCCGCTCGGCGATGCCGCGCTCGGCCGACAACGACACCTCAGCGTGACCCCCCCGGCGCCACTCGTCGAAAGGCTCACGGTCGGGAGCCTCACCGTTCATGCGATCCAGGCGGGCGGCATCAAGCTCGATGGCGGCGCAATGTTCGGCGTGGTCCCCAAGCCACTCTGGGAGCGAAGGATTCCCGCCGACGAGCGGAACCGAATTCAGATGGGAATGCGCTGCCTCCTCGTCGAGCACCCGTCAGGACTCCTTCTCATCGATACCGGCGCAGGCAACAAGGAAGACGAAAAGTTCATCGACGTCTACGGCATCGAAAACGCCGGCGCGGATGGGCGAACAGCCCTGGAGGATGGAATTCTCGCAATCGGTGCGCGCCCGGAGGACGTGGCGATCGTGATCAACACGCATCTGCATTTCGATCACTGCGGCGGGAACACCTACCGCGACGAAGCGGGGGCCATAAAAACGTCATTCCCGAATGCCCGCTACTTCGTGAAGCGTGGCGAATATGAATACGCCACACATCCGAACGAGCGGACTGGCGCAAGCTACTTTCCCCGCAACTTCATGCCGATAGTCGCTACGGGAAAATTCGAATTCGTGAGCCGCGAGCGCGAGATCGTCAAAGGAATCAGAGTGATCCCGACACCGGGTCACACGCCATTTCACCAGAGCGTGCTCATCGAATCCGCGGGCGAGCGCGCATTCTTCCTGGGCGACCTTGCTCCGACTCACGCTCACCTGCCGCTTCCGTGGATCATGGGCTACGACGTCGAGCCGCTGGTCACGCTCGAGACCAAGCGAAGACTTCTTCGCCGTGCTGAGGACGAGGACTGGATTGTTGTGTTCGAGCACGACGCTTCGGTCGCGTGGGGGCGAGTGGAGCACGACGGCAAGGCCTACCGCCTGAAGCCGACCTGAAGCGAATGCTTGCCTCGATGGGTCAAGTCATTTACTCTTCAAGCAGTTACAAAA
>JAHFCS010000219.1 GCA_023249395.1 Gemmatimonadota bacterium | reverse complement strand
CATCGCCTTCGGCAATCCGCACTGGTGCAGCTTGAGCTCCGGACCGACGACGATCACCGAACGACCGGAGTAGTCAACGCGCTTGCCGAGCAGGTTCTGGCGGAAGCGGCCCTGCTTTCCCTTGAGCATGTCGGACAGTGACTTCAACGGGCGCTTGCCGCGGCCGCGAATAGCCTTCGAGCGGCGTCCGTTGTCGAACAGCGCATCCACTGCTTCCTGAAGCATGCGCTTCTCGTTGCGGAGAATGACTTCAGGCGCACGGTGCGAGATGAGCTTCATCAACCGGTTGTTGCGGTTGATGACGCGGCGGTAGAGATCGTTCAGGTCGGAGGTCGCGAAGCGGCCGCCGTCGAGAGGAACGAGGGGACGAAGATCCGGCGGAATGACCGGAATGACGTCCATGATCATCCACTCGGCCTTGTTGCGCGTGTTGCCCTGATCGCCCGAGTTGCGGAACGCGTCCACGACCTTGAGGCGCTTGAGCATCTGCTTCTTGCGATGCTGCGAGCTCTCGTCCACCAGTCCGGCGCGCAGCTCCTCTGCGACCTTGTCGACGTCGATCCGCTTGAGAAGCTCGCGAACCGCCGGCGCGCCGATGTCGGCGTGGAAGGCGTTGTCGCCTTCGTCCTTGGCCTTTTGCTTCAGCTCGAGGAAACGGTCCTCATCGATGAGCTCGTTCTGCGTGACTTCCTGATCACCCGTCTCGATGACGACGTAATTCGAGTAATAAATGACCTTCTCCAGATCGCGGAGCGTGAGGTCCACGAGGTTCCCCATCGGACTCGGAAGAGTCTTGAAGAACCAGATGTGGGCGACGGGCACGGCGAGCTCGATGTGGCCCATGCGCTCGCGACGGACGCGAGCGAGGGTCACTTCGACGCCGCAACGATCGCAGATCACACCGCGATAACGGATGCGCTTGTATTTGCCGCAGTGGCATTCCCAGTCCTTTACCGGACCGAAGATGCGCTCGCAGAAAAGGCCGTCCTTTTCCGGCTTGAACGATCGATAGTTGATCGTCTCCGGCTTGAGGACCTCGCCCCACGACCACCAGGTGCGGAGGCCCTGCATCTCGAGCCGCTCCCGCTCCTTGGGATCCTTGGGACCGCGCATCTCCTCGGGTGAGGCGATGCGGACCTGGATGTAATCGAATGAAGACGCGCGGGTCTCGCGCGAGCTGCGAAAATCAATCATGTATTACTCCTCGCTCCCGTTACCGTCGCTTCTCATGGAGCTGTTCCCCAGACCGTAGCCGCTGTTCACATTCGCTCCCATGCTGACGTGAATTCCGAGCGCCTTCAGCTCCTGTACGAGGACGTTGAAGGACTCCGGAATTCCCGGCTCAGGCAGATTCTGTCCCTTGACGATCGCTTCATAAACCCTGCTGCGGCCGTTCACGTCGTCAGACTTGACGGTGAGAATCTCCTGCAGCGTGTGCGCGGCTCCGTACGCCTCCAGCGCCCACACCTCCATCTCTCCGAAACGCTGTCCGCCGAATTGCGCCTTGCCGGCGAGCGGCTGCTGGGTGACCAGCGAGTACGGTCCGATGCTGCGCGCGTGGATCTTGTCGTCCACGAGGTGCGACAGCTTCAGCATGTAGATCTCGCCGACCGTCACCGGATTCGAGAATGTCTCTCCGGTACGGCCATCGCGCAGCCTGAGCTTTCCGCCGGCGGAGATTCCCGCCAGTCGCATCAGCTCCGCTGCGGCGTCATCGACGTCGATATCCGATTTCTTGCCAAGTGAAGCGGCAAGAGCCGGCAGCTCGAGACTGCCGAGCATCGACGCAGGCTCGACCTCGCGCCTCTTCTGTATCTGTGCGCTGGCGGTACGGAAGTGAGCGCGCTCGGGCGCCGGCACTTCCTCGTCGTCAGCCGTTCCCTGATGGAACGCTATCTGGTTGTCCAGCTCCCCATACTCACGCTCGGCCAGCTCCTTCGCAGCGCTGGTGACGAACTCGCGGATCCGGTTGTACACATCGCGCGTCTCGGCGGAAACACCGCGGCGCGAGAGGTCGTCGATCGATGCGTCGCTCAACAGCTCGACGCGCTCACCGTCGCTGCCTGCACCGCGAGCGTCGGCAATCACGTTCATGAGCTCGGCGTCGGTGATCTCGACGCGCGGAGTCCTGAGATCCAGCGCATCGCGCACCCACGTGACTGCGGCGAGTTTCAGCAGCAGTCCGATCTCACGCTCGTTGGCGCCCTGGAAGACGGGCGTCTTGGAGTAGAAGCCGAGCAGCCTCGCCGCCCAGCCAAGATGCGTCTCCAGGATCTGCCCGACGTTCATCCGGCTCGGCACTCCGAGCGGATTGAGGACGATGTCCACCGGCCGTCCGTCGGGGAGGAAGGGCATGTCCTCCTCGGGAACGATTCGGGCAACGATACCCTTGTTGCCGTGGCGGCCGGCCATCTTGTCACCGACGGAGATCTTGCGCTTCTCCGCCATGTAAACCTTCACCAGCTGGATGACGCCCGGAGGCAGCTCATCCGGCTGGAGAACACGGTCGATGCGCTCTTCCGCTTTCTCCTCGAGACGCGCCTTCTCTTCATTCGCGGCCTCGATGATCGTGCGGATCTTTTCGTTCGCTCCCTTGTTCTCGACGCGGAATGTCTTGAGGTCGAGGCCCGAGAGCTTGAGGTCGGCGAGCACCGCGGCGGTGAGCTTGGTTCCCGAAGGAATCGCTTCCTCGACCGTCCCGCTCTTGAGAGCCAGTCCGACGGTCTGACCTTCGAGCAGGTCGAACAGCTCGACGTCGCGCACTTCGTTGACGCGGATTTTCTCCTCGCCTTCGAGACGGCGAATTTCGCCGATCCGCTCTCCGCGGTCCTTCTCTACGACCTGGTCGTCAACGCGTGAGAAAATCTTGACATCGATGACGACGCCTTCCATCCCCGGCGGAACCTTGAGGGATGAATCCTTAACGTCCTTTGCCTTCTCACCGAAGATCGCGGTGAGGAGCTTCTCCTCGGGGGAGAGCTCCGTCTCGCCCTTCGGCGTGATCTTGCCGACGAGGATGTCGCCCGGCTTCACATGCGCGCCGATGCGCACGATCCCGCGCTCGTCGAGGTCGTTCAACGCTTCCTCGGCTACGTTTGGAATCTCTCGCGTGATCTCCTCCTGCCCGCGCTTGGTGTCGCGCACGTGCAGCTCGAGCTCCTGGATGTGGATGGACGAGTAGACGTCCTCCTTCACCAGCCGCTCGGAGAGAACGATGGCATCCTCGAAGTTGTGGCCGTACCAGGGCATGAACGCCACCGTCACGTTCGCTCCGAGCGCCAGCTGTCCGAACTCTGTCGACGCGCCGTCGGCGAGAACCTCACCCGCCTTGACCTTCTGGCCGCGCCGCACCAGCGGACGCTGGTTGATCGCGGTGTCCTGGTTCGTGCGCCAGTACTTCTTGATCTTGTAGCGATCGTGCTGCGTCAGCCGGGCGAGAGGACGACTCATGTCCTTCTTGCCGCCGGTCGTACCGGTGCCCGTGTCGACGATGATCTCGTCGGCGGTGACACTGGTGACGGTTCCCGGACGCTGTGCGATGATTACCGCACCCGAGTCGCGTGCAACCTTCTCTTCGAGTCCGGTGCCGACGAGCGGTGTCCGCGGATTGAGAAGCGGTACTGCCTGCCGCTGCATGTTCGAGCCCATCAATGCGCGGTTGGCGTCGTCGTGCTCCAGGAATGGAATGAGCGCCGCAGCGATGGAAACGAGCTGCTCCGGCGCGACGTCCATGTAATCGATTCGATCGGGCGCAACAAGCGGTACGTCACCGCGCATGCGGCAAAGCACAAGCTCGTCGACGAACGTTCCATCGGGATTGAGCTGAGCGTTCGCCTGCGCGATGGTGACGTCTTCCTCGCGGTTGGCATCGAGCCACGAGATCTCGTCGGTGACCTTGCCGTTCTTCACCACGCGATACGGCGTCTCGATGAAGCCCAGGTCGTTGACCTGCGCAAAGCAGGCGAGCGACGTGATCAGACCGATGTTCGGACCTTCCGGCGTCTCGATGGGGCACATGCGGCCGTACTGCGAGTAGTGCACGTCGCGCACTTCGAAGCCGGCGCGCTCACGCGTGAGACCGCCAGGGCCGAGCGCCGAGAGGCGACGCTTGTGCGTCAGCTCGGCGAGTGGGTTCGTCTGGTCCATGAACTGCGAAAGCTGCGACGATCCGAAGAACGCCTGGATCACCGCCGAGACGGTGCGGGCGTTGACGAGGTCGTCGAGCGAAATCTTTTCCGGGTCGGTGTTGATCGACATGCGCTCCTTCACCAGGCGCGCCATACGGGACAGGCCGACCAAGAACTGGTTGGCGATGAGCTCGCCGACCGAGCGGATGCGGCGATTGCCGAGATGGTCGATATCGTCGGTGAAGCCGCGACCCTCGTGGAGCTCAACGAGGTAGCGGACGATGGCGATGAAGTCCTCACGGGTGAGGACCGTCTCGCTCGCCGGACGGTTTGTGCCGAGCCGCTGGTTGATCTTGTAGCGGCCGACGCGGCCGAGGTCGTAGCGCTTGGGCGAGAAGAACAGACGCTCGAGCGCCTGCTTCGCAGTCTCGCGGTTGGGCGCGTCGCCCGGGCGCAGAAGCGAATAGATCTGCCGGAGAGCTTCCTCCTCGGTGTG
>JAHFCS010000218.1 GCA_023249395.1 Gemmatimonadota bacterium | reverse complement strand
CTCCTGCCAATCGGATCCGCTCGCATCAGTCGCGTAGGCGAGGAAATGCCCGTCTGCCGACGGCTCGCTGACGCTGAGCGCAACCGTACCGTCGGACGAAAGCGTGTTCGGATCGAGCAGCACGCGCCACGGCCGGTTGCCGTCGCGCACGTAGAGCACCGACTGGTTCTGGAGACCGGTGTTCTGAAACTCGAAGTACCTGTCGCCCGCCTTGGTGGGTGCGTCGAACCGGGCGTAGTTCCACACCTGTGTCAGGCGGTTTCGGAGCGCAGTGCGCTCGGGAATCGTGTTGAGGTAGCCGAACGTCACCGCGTTCTCGGCTTCGACCCACGCCTTGGTCTCGGGAGAGTCGGTGTCCTCGAGCCAGCGATAAGGATCGGCGATCTTTACGCCATTGTAGTCGTCCACTTGCGTACCCTTGGCGGCTAAGGGATAGCGAATGCTGCTGGCGGGCGATTGCGCCTGCGCAAACAGCGGGACCGACAGTGACAAAAGTGCAGCCGGAATTATCGAGCGAAAGTGTGGCATTTCTGGAAAGTTGAGAGGTACGTCAATTTAACGCGGCTGAAGCGTCGGACGCGGCATTCAGAATTTGAACACGAAATCAAGCCAGGGAAACGGTGTTCCCCCATCGTTGCCGAGGAAGGTGAATAGCGCGAGGTCGACGGTGAGCTTTTCGCTCATGAATCGCACACCGCCGGAAACGACTGGCTCGCCGATGGCGCTCGTCACGAAATAGTTCTCGGTCACAAGCGCCACTCTCTTCGAGATTCTTTTCTCCGCGCCCACCATTCCCACCGGCTCGGAGCTGACATCCTTGCCGGCGAAGCCATACCCGAAGCCGCCGGTGACGCTGGCGTCGCCGGTGCCGTAGCTCCCGACGCCATACACGATTCCGGCGAAATCACCATTGCCGCCGATGATACCGCCGGCGAGCGCTCCAACCGAAAGGTGAACCTTTTCACCGAGGCTCATCCCGACCTTCGGTGTAATGTAGTACACCTGATTATCGAGTCCGGTCGGGAAAATCGAGACGCCTCCGCCGATGCTGATGTTGTCGGTGACACCGTATGCCACTCCCGGGAAGAAGAGCTCGTAGTCCGAGAAATATCCCTCTCCCTTCCTGAGCATTTGCCCGGTGGGCGCGAAGAACAGCCGCGTGGAATTGGGATTTGGGAACCAGCCTTCGGAGGCTCTCTGCGAGGCGGTCTGGACGTCGCGAATTGCGCTGAAGGAGATGGTGAGGCGCCCACCGGCGGTCTGGATCTGGATCGAGCTGTCATTCGCCGCCACAACCCGGCCGACGATTGACGAGCCGTCAATCGTGGAAACTGTCACTACAACAGTCGAGTCCATGTTTCGGAGTCGTTGCCTGAGCTCCGGATTTGCCTGAGCCTGAGACAGACGGGGGAGCGCAAGCAAGCAGCCGAGAGCCAGCACCGCGACGGCAGCACGAAGAGACGCGGACGCGAAGAACGACGCTCTTTCGATCGAATGACTCTGTTGCAAGTGACAGCTCGTTTCTGAGTTAGGTCAATCTACGACTAATGAGGGCAATGGTTCCAAGCGGCGTACGGTGACGGTCGAGGAAGGGGAGGGCACTCGCGATCTCTGACATTTTCTCTCGGGAACGCTTAGAATCCGGGCGAACAACTTGGGGAGGGTCCACTTGAAGCCACCGAACACAAGCAACCGACGCCACTGGCTCTTCAAGACGGAGCCGACGTCATTCTCGTTCGACGACCTCCTGACGGCGCCTGGCCAGACGACGCACTGGGATGGCGTGAGAAATTTCCAGGCGAGAAACACGCTCCGTGACCAGATAAAGCCCGGGGATCTCGTGTTCGTCTACCACTCGAGCGCGGATCCGACGGGCATTGCAGGAATCGCTGAAGTCGTGCGCGGCGGCTACCCCGACCACACCGCCCTCGATCCGAAGGACCATCATTACGACCCGAAGAGCAAGGCCGATGCACCGACCTGGTACATGGTGGACATACGCGCAGTGAAGACGTTTCCGCGGCTCATTACGCTCGACGAGCTCAGGAAGGTAAGGGGCCTGGAGAAGATGGTCCTTCTTCAGCGGGGGAGCCGGCTCTCGGTCCAACCCGTTCGGCCCGAGGAATGGGAGGTCATCACGCATCTGGTGTGAAACGGCTCCAAGTGATGTTATCCGCCCGCCGCATTCGCTAGATTTTGAGGATAACAGGAGAAAGAATGTCCAAGGCAAGCACGGTTGAAGCACCGCCCGCAACTGCAACGGACGCGCTCGACGCACGAGACACGCGCACCGACCAGACGCACACCCTTGCGATCAAGGAAGGCGCAATCCGCGCCTCCGATCTGAAGCAATTCAAAACTGACGATGGGGACGATCCGGGCCTCCTGAGCTATGACCCGGCGTTCCTGAACACCGCAGCCTGTCGCAGCGCGATCACCTTCATCGACGGCGACAAGGGGATTCTCCGCTATCGCGGCTACCCGATCGAGCAGCTCGCGGAGAGCTCGACGTTTCTCGAGGTCGCCTGGTTGCTCAGGCACGGCGAGCTGCCGAACCAGAGCGAGTACGACCAGTTCGTGCACGACATCACCTATCACACGTATGTGCACGAGAACCTTCGGAAATTCCTCGAGGGATTCCGCTACGACGCGCATCCGATGGCGATGCTCAACAGCTCAGTGGCGGCGCTGGCGTCGTTCTATCCAAGCTCGCGCAACATTTTCGAGGAGCGCGAGCGGAACATCTCCATGATCCGGCTCGTCGCGAAAGTGCCAACGATCGCTGCGTTCTGCTATCGCCACCTGAAGGGTCTGCCCTTCGTTTATCCCGACAACGACCTCAGCTACGTTGAGAATTTCCTGTCGATGGTGGCGCGGATGAGCGAGCCCAAGTACGAACCAAACCCTATCTTCGTCCGCGCACTCGAAGTGCTGTTCATACTGCACGCCGACCACGAGCAGAACTGCTCGACGAGCGCGGTTCGCGCCGTTGGCTCCTCGCACGTCGATCCGTTCTCGGCGATGTCAGCCGGAATCGCCGCGCTGTTCGGACCGCTGCACGGCGGAGCGAACGAGCAGGTGCTGCGGATGATCGAGGAGATCGGCAACGTCAGGAACGTGCCCCAGTACATCGAGGGCGTGAAAGCCGGGAAGGGAAAGCTGATGGGCTTCGGTCACCGCGTGTACAAGAGCTACGATCCGCGCGCGAGAATCGTGAAGAAGCTTGCCGATCAGGTGTTCGAAGTCGTCGGCGTGGACAAGGACCTCGAGATTGCACTTGAGCTCGAGCGGATCGCACTGTCGGACGACTACTTCATCTCGCGGAAGCTGTACCCGAACGTGGACTTCTACACGGGTCTCATCTACCGTTCGATGGCGTTCCCGACGGAATTCTTCACGGTTTTGTTCGCGATCGCCCGCACGGCTGGCTGGCTGGCGCAGTGGGAGGAGATGCTGATGGACAAGGAGCAGAAGATCGCCCGTCCGCGCCAGATCTACATCGGTTCCGCCGAGCGCCCGTACGAGGCGATCGTCCAGCATCGGCACGCCGCCGGCCCGAGGATGCAGAAGGACGCGCTGCGGCAGTAGTAAAGCGGCATTGAGGAATCCGTAGCGCGAATCTCGGTAGACCGCACGAGATTCGACGCTACATTCTCGCCATGCCAGACGCCCCGAAGCGAGAGCGCAGATTCAATGACGAAGAGGTCGCGCTCATCATCAAGCGCGCGGCCGAGCTGCAACAGACCGAGCAGGCCGAGCAGGAACCGGGCACCGCGCTCTCGCTGAGCGAGGTGGAAGAGATCGCGCGCGAGGCGGGAATCGACCCGGTGTTGATCCGTCGTGCCGCCGTCGGACTCGATCAACCGTCACAGACCAACCGGCCCTCGGCATGGGTCGGGTCACCGACGCGCCTGGTTTTCGAACGCGTGGTTGAGGGTGAGATCCCCATCGAGGAGTTCGAGCCGTTGATCGCCGAGATTCGCCGCACATTCGGCGAGAACGGCCTGCCGAGCGTGCTCGGGCGGACCCTGGCGTGGAGCTCTTCCAACCGGGGGGGCCGCCGGCGGTCGACAGGCCGGAACATCGACGTGAGCGTCGTCACGCGTGGTGGAGTGACGACGATTCGCGTTGAAGAGGAGCTTCGAAACCTGGTCGGCGCGCTCTTTGGCGGGCTGGTCGGCGGCGGCGGCGGCGGGACAACCGGCGCAACGATGGCGATCGGAATGGGAGTATTCCACTCCGCGCCGATAGCGGGTCTGCTGTGGGTCTCGGTGGTTGGCGGTTTTTATACTCTGGCGCGGACGATCTTCGGAAAGGTTTCAGCGGGACGCGAGCGAGAGCTGCGTGGACTGGCTGACCGACTCGAGGAGCAGGTGACGGCGGTAGTGCCCACGCCTTCACGAACCTTGATTCCAAAAACGAGCGCGCAACGCGAGTGATGCTCCGGCGAACCATCCTCTCCAGTGCCGCTCTGGTTCTGTTCGGTCGTGCGCGCGTGCCGCTTCGATCGCAGCGCTTTTCTTGAGGGGAACCTATCCCGCGGGTCGACGATGACGTCGCGCGAGCTGTTCCCCTAGCTATTCAGTTCTTCGTGTTCTTCGTGGTCGCCCCTTAGAAGTGACCGTCA
>JAHFCS010000217.1 GCA_023249395.1 Gemmatimonadota bacterium | reverse complement strand
CAGCATTCTTTCACCAGCCCCTTTCCGTCCGCGCCATTCCTCACGCACTACGCCGCGCTCGTTGGCCACCTCCGCGGAATCGAACGTCTGTCCGTGCGCCCAATCCTCGAGGATCGTAAACGCCTTCTCGACGATCCGTGCGGTGTCGGTGGGGACCGGAAGGATGTAGACAGTCTCGTCAAAGCTCGTAAAGGCGTTCAGGTCGGCGCCGAACCGCACGCCGACCGACTCGAGATACTTGATGAGATCGTTCTTCGCGAAGTGGGTCGTCCCATTGAACGCCGTGTGCTCGACGACGTGTGCCTCGCCGAGCTGGTTGTCCTTCTCCAGCACCGAACCAGCATTGACGACGAGCCGCAGCTCGGCCCGCTTCTCCGGTTTCAGATTCTGGCGGATGTAATAGCGAATCCCGTTGGGGAGCTTTCCGATTCGGACCTTGGAGTCGACGGGTAGGCGCGTCGAAAGCGAAGGCGCGGCAGGCGATGTGCCCGGGGGCGTAACCTGCTGGGCGAGCGTCGCACCGGGGATGAAAGCGAGAACGGCAACTGCGAGCTGGCGGATGCGTGACATGTCGAGGCGATTGAGGGGCGAGTTTACTCCCGACGGTCGAGCGGGGAGGGGGGAGGGAAATTCAATATGCTGGCTGGAGTCCGGAAATTGTAATGCCGCAATCGTCCGGCAGCCTCTTTCTTACACCATCCTTACCCGGCGTGTTCTTCGCTGACCGTCAGGATGAAAACGACGACCCCCACCGAGCCGGCCGCAGCGGCCACGTAGAAGGGGACTACGGGAGAGATCTTCCACAGCAGTCCACCGATGAACGCCGCCGGCGCGATGGCGACGCTCCGGCCGAGGTAGTAGAGGCCCACGACGCGGGCCCGGACCGCGGGCTGCGCCAGATCGATGATCAGCGCCTTTCTTGCCGGCTCACCCACCTCTCGCAGTCCTCCGATCACGAAAGCCGCTGCCAGCCAGGCAAAGCTCGTAGACCACACCACGGCGAGTGGAAAGAGGGCGAACGCGACAAAGGTCGCCGTCACGAATGGCTTCTTGCCGGTGCGCGCGGCGATCCGCGCCGCCGGGACGTAGACGAGAATCGCCGTCAACGCCTGGATCGCGACGACGATTCCGAAACGCGGCGCGCTGATTCGTATCACGCTCACCGCGAAGATCACGAGAAAGACGTCCACCATCGCGTCGCAGATGCGGATGAAGATGTCGGAAGCGAGCAGCCATCGAAGCGCCGGTGGAAATGTTTTCCAGACGTCGCGGATCCCAGTGGGCGCTTCGTCGGGAATTATCGGGATCGTGACCCGCGATGCGACAATCAGTGTCGAAACTGCAAGGATCAGCGAGACTCCGAGCCCCGCACGGACTCCTCCCTGGATGCCGAGTCGGGAGACCATGATTCCGCCGATGACCGGGGCGATCACGATCGGCACCCTGCGTAGAACCGCCTGGACCGTGAATCCCATCGTTCGCATCGAGCGCGGAAGAGCATCGCCTACGACTGCGAACAGGGTCGGACTGGCCATCCCGTCCCACACCATTACAAGCGCGAGCCCTACGAACGCGAGCCACCAGCTCTCCATCACGAGATAGATCGCGTAGCCGAGCGTGGCGAGCGCGATGAAAACGAGCAGGGCACGCCGCCGGCCGAAACGGTCCGCGACCCAGCCGCCCGGATACTGGTACAGCCCATCGAGCAGGTCTTCGGCGGTGCCGAACATGCCGATGGCGGTGATCGGAGCGCCGAATGACTGGAGGTACCGCGGCAGAAAGCGCCGCCAGAGATTTTCGCCGAGCGCCAGCAGGAACATCGCCGCCGACACTGCGACGATGTTGCGCCCGAGTCCGAAGAAGCTCACCAGCCTTTCCCTGCGGCTCGTGGCCGGAAGCGCCATGGCCATCGATTCCCCCTCGCGGAATTGCTGCTTTCGCTGTATGCTACAACTGTATCATCGCCCCAGAGTATCCGCCAGATCCGTATGCAATGACTCAGCGCCCTCGTTGGCTCATCCTGATGCACCAGCTTCCGCCGCAGCCCGACTACTTCCGCGTGAAGATCTGGCGACGGCTGAGGGCAATCGGTGCCGTCGCACTCAAGAATTCGGTCTACGTTCTTCCGAACACACCGGAATCGCGGGAGGACTTCGAGTGGCTGTTTCGCGAGATCGCCGCGGGCGACGGCGAGGCGACGCTCTGCGAGGCGAATCTGCTGGCTGGAATGACAAACGAGGAGGTAGAGATGTTGATCGAGACTGCACCGCGTCCGGGCGGATCATCCCAGGCTGACCGTGAGCGGCGGCGGGCGATCCCCGTCGTGAAAACGCGGCCACGCGGGGCGACGTGGGTCACTCGGCGAAACGTCCACGTCGATCGTATCGCCAGCGCGTGGCTTATCCGGCGCTTCATCGACTCACGCGCGCAGTTCCGGCTCGTGAAGCCCGTTGGATATCAGCCGGCGAAAGGAGAAATCCGGTTCGACATGTTCGACGCCGAGTTCACGCACGTTGGCGCGGCGTGCACATTCGAGGTGCTGATCGGCGCATTCGGCCTCGGGCGCGACGAAGCACTCCGGGCGGTCGCCGAGATCGTGCACGACATCGACTGCAAGGACGACTCGTTCGGCCGTGAGGAGACGCGGGAGACGGCCGATGCACTCGCGGAGCTATATGAGCGCGACGCTTCGGATGAGGCGCGGCTCGACCATGGCGGAATGCTGTTCGAGAATATCTACGCCATGTTCGGCGGAAAGCTGAGCTAGACGCCGGCAGTGAGACGGAGCTTCGTTCCCCACGGATCGGTTGCCACCCAGCTCTCGCCTTCGGCCGTCACCGCGTTGCCGGCGGACTCGATGCTTCGCGCCGCCGCCTCCGCATCCTCAGCGCTCGGAACCCGCACGGTCCATTCGAGGAGTCGCGCATCGTCGTCAGTCGCCGGCGACGCTCCGGCTGCCCAGGTGTTCGTGCCGAGGTGGTGATGGTAGCCGCCTGCTGAAAGAAAGAGCGCGCCGGGGTAGTTCCACACGACTTTGTCGAGACCGAGACCCTGGTGATAGAAAGCTTCCGCACGGGCGATGTCGCCGACGTAAAGATGGACGTGGCCGATGACAGTCCCTGCTGGAATCCCGGTCCATTTCTCGCTACCGGCAGCTTCGATCAGATCCTGCACGTTTAGTGGATCGGTGGCCATCGTCAGCTGTCGTGACTCGTAGCGCCATGAGCTGCGCGGACGATCGGCGTAGACCTCGATCCCGAGGCCATCGGGGTCAGTGAGATAGACCGCCTCGCTTACGCGGTGGTCGGACATGCCGGCGTAAGTGCCGGTCTCGGCCAGGTGCGCGATAAACCGTCCGAGAGCTTTGCGATCGGGAAGGAGAATCGCGTAGTGGTAAAGTCCGAGCAGCCCGCGGCGTGGAACTGCCCGCGCGCCGGGGCGCTCGCGCAGCTCGATGAGGACAGTGTCATCCCCGTGAGCGGCGAGAAGTGCTTTTCCGGACCCACGCTCCAGTACGCGGAATCCGACGACGTTCTGGTAGTACGCGATCGACCGGGCGAGGTCAGCGACCTGGAGGCGCACGGGGCCGAGCCTGGTTTCCGCCGGCAGGCGATAACCGTTCGGCAGAATTCCATAGGGCGCGTCGCCGTCGCGAGCATTTTGCGTCATGTTTTGAAAGTAAGTGTTATAACACAGAATGTCAACCGTCGGGCACCGGGCACCGGGTACCGGGTATCGGATCGTAACCCTGGGGTCGACCGCTCGTCTGTCATAGGTAGAGTACGTCGTCGACCCTTTTCTATTGTCTTCCGGCCCAGCGGCATCTACTGTCTTCCGTCCAGATTGAACAATGAGATATCTCGCCCTTTCAACCGTCGTCGCAGCTCTGGCGGTTTCTGGCTGCACTCGGGAGCCGGCGGCGCCCGTTCAGCTCGAGACCATTCCGCTGCGCGCCACCGTGACACCCGATAACCATTGCACCGTCGAGGCGTACGGAAAGACGTACAGCTCCGTCGGCCAGGTGCGCGGCGCGCTTCTGCCTACTTTCACCGGCACCGAGAACAACCCCGGACTGCACGCGATCGGATGCTGGGTGAATACGAGCGACGGGACCGACGGCGAGCTGGTAGTCATCTTCTCCGGTAACTCCTACCAGCTGCCATTTCCCACCGGCACCTACCAGCCGCGCTTCGAGCCCCCCTACGGTACGAACGACATGATTGCGAGCGTCTCCTTCAGAGCATCGGCTCATCCGGGTGAGAAGCTCGTGACGATCGATCAGTCGACGGGGACTGTTACCGTGGACGCCGCACCGAATGGCGCCCGGACGATTCGCCTCGACGTGACCGCGGTCCAGTACCAGATCTAAAGTAACCGTTCGGTTGCCTCCCTCGAGGGCAATGAGTCCTTGAGGGGTGAAAACCGCTCTCTACCGCGGTATCGCGTCGTTGGGCGGAGTCTTCGCCGCGCTGCTGGCCCTGGAGCTCGGACTCCGACCGCTCGCGACGGCTGATCTACCCCCCATCGCGCGGCCCGCTGTCGATGCGTTCGATGCGCCGGTTATCACCAGCCGGCAGCTTGAGGAGGGCATTGCCGAATCGCATTTCTCCCCGGCGGGTGCTCGCCTCACCGGCAACGCGCCGGTGCCCCAGGCGCCGCTCGTCGTGATCCTCGG
>JAHFCS010000216.1 GCA_023249395.1 Gemmatimonadota bacterium | reverse complement strand
ATCCTCGGATATTCCATGTTGTTGTTGCTAACGGCCGGCAGCTGACAAAGCTATCCGCTCGTCGCTGTGTCCCTCTCGTTTGATTTTGCTATGCTCTGCCGCGCACCCACCCGATAGGATAACTTCTACGCCACGCCGCGGCACGCGACCCTCACACGAGCGACATTGGACAAGTTCCAGACCTTCATTCTAATTGCGCCCGTACTGCTCTTTTCCATGGTCGCCCACGAATATGCCCATGGCTACGCGGCGCTCAAGAATGGCGATCCGACGGCGTTCCAGCTTGGCCGGCTCACGTGGAACCCGGCAAAGCATATCGACCCGTTCATGACGATCATCATGCCGCTGCTGACTTTTATCGGGAGCGGCGGACGCGTCGCATTTGGTGGCGCAAAGCCGGTTCCTGTCAATCCGCGCAACTACAGGAACTTCAAGAAGGCTGACATCATCGTCTCCCTCGCCGGCGTCGCAACGAATGTAGTCATCGCCATCCTGTGCGTTCCGGTAATTCTTCTCGCCTACGCGGTGGGCACCAATGTTCCCGGACTTGCAACAGCGATGTCGGTTCTGCAGCTCATGCTCGTCTATGGAATTCTGCTGAATCTGGCGCTCGCCGCTTTCAACCTGATTCCGATTCCGCCGCTCGACGGGTCGCATGTCATGAAGTACCTCCTGCCGCCGCAGTGGTCGCTCGCCTATCAGCAGCTCAGCAGATACGGATTGTTCATACTCTTCGCCTTGCTGACTTTCGGGCGGCCGATCATCAACCTGTGGTTTACGCCTGTCTACGCAGTGAACTCGCTGCTCCTCAATACGGTGTACCCGTACATCATACCGAGCCAATGGACGACCTAGTCCGCATTGGCCACGAGGAACAGGTCTTCGTCGTCGAGCTGACTCAGTTCTCCGGCCCGCTGGATCTGTTGCTGTCGCTCATCCGCGACGAGCAGATAGACATCTACGACATTCCCGTCGCGCGAATTGCCGAGCAATTCCTCGCGAGAATCGCGACCTTGGCGCTCGACGACGCCGCCGACTATTTGGAAATGGCCGCGCGGCTGGTGCGCATCAAGGCGCAGATGCTGCTGCCGCGCCGGGAAGGTGACGAGCCGTGGGAAGACCCGCGTGCAGAGCTCGTGCGCCGCCTCCTCGAATACCAGCAGATGCGCGAGGTCGTTGACATCCTCGAAGCTCGAAGCGACGACCGGCGCAATCGGTTTGCGCGGTCGTATCTCCCGCAAAACTTGATGTCGCCCGCTCCCGCCGGGGCACTGTCCGTCTCTCTCATCGAGCTGCTGGGCGCGGTCGACCGGGTGTTGCGCGCGGCGCGGCGACCGGAGATGCACGACGTCGTGCCGCGCGCGCTCGACGTGGACGGAGCGATTGCTACTGTACGAGCCGTTCTCGCGCTCAGGGCGCGCGCCCGATGGCGCGACCTGCTCGCCAGCGACGCGGAACCATGGCAGGTGCTTTCGGTTCTCCTCGCGCTGCTCGAGCTTGCGAAAGCGGGTGAGCTGCGCATTGCGCAGAAGCGTCCGTTCGGCTCGGTTGAAATCACAAGTGACAGCACTAGCGAAGCTGCTTGAGGCCGCGCTCTTCGCGAGCGCGCACCCGGTTGCTCTGTCCGATCTCCGGAACATGGTCGCTGACGATGAGGCAACGACCGAAGACGTGGTCGCCGCGCTCGAAGAAATCAAGCAGCACTATGACGACGACGGACATGGCGTGGAGCTGCTCGAGGTCGCTGGTGGATGGCAGATCCTCACGCGCCCGGAATTCACGGAAGTCATAGAGCGTGCCCAGCTCGCCGCGCGGCCCCAGCGTCTCTCGGCGGCCGCGCTCGAGACGCTCGCGATCATCGCCTATCGCCAGCCCATCGGCCGGGCGGACATCGAGGAGATTCGCGGTGTCGGCGCGGGCCAGATGCTCAAATCACTTCACGAGCGTGAGCTGATCGAAGTCGTCGGCAGGGGAGAGGGAATGGGACGGCCGCTGCTTTACGGGACGACTCCGGGCTTTCTCGAGCAATTCGCGCTTCGCCATCTCGGCGAGCTTCCGCGCGGAGACGAGCTCGCGATCGCGCTGCGCGATCCGAATGCTCCTCTGCCGGAGCGCGAAGTCGAGACGGCTTCCTCGCGCGGCGAAGCAGCCGACAGCCTTCACCTCTCCGGCGTGTCCGAGACCACACAGCCGATCGAAGGAACCGAACAGCCGCGGACTGCGGAAGCACCGGCCTGATGTCCGAGCTGATGCGCATTCAACGGGCGCTCGCCAGGGCGGGTATTGCCTCACGCCGCAAGGCCGAAGAGCTGGTCGCCGCCGGTCGGGTCCGAATCAATGGCGAAACAGCGAAGACCGGCCAGAGTGTGGACGTCGAAGAGGATGTCATCACAGTTGACGGCAAGCCGCTGGCTGCACCCGCAGCGTATTTCTGGATCGTGCTCAACAAACCACCGGGCGTTCTCACGACCAAAGCCAGGTCGCCGGGGAGGCGCACGGTTTTCGACATGGTTCCCGACAGGCCAGGGCTGATATACGTCGGCCGTCTCGACTACATGACAGAGGGCCTCCTTCTTTTTACAACCGACGGGGAAGCCGCCCACAAGCTGACCCATCCCAGCACCGAGGTGGAACGTACGTATGTAGTCACGGTCAGGGGCGACGGACCTGCCGCGGTCCGTGCGGCGCGAACTGGTGTAGAACTCGACGATGGCTGGGTGAAGCCGCTGGATATTCGCGCGCGCAACGTGAGTCGGGGCCTCTGGGAGCTCGAAATAACGATCGCGGAAGGGCGCACGCGCGAAGTTCGGCGGCTGTGCGAGGCGCTGGGCCTGGGAGTCGAGCGCCTCGTTCGCACCCGGTTCGGGCCGGTCAAGCTGGGTGACCTGCCTCCCGGCGCGACTCGTGCACTCACGGGCCGGGAGAGAGATCTCATCGCGGCGATCGTGCGGTAAGAAAACGAGGCAATTTTTCGGGAGAACAACGTGGGCATACAAGCGCCGCCGGCAGCGGATACCTCGCTCATTCACGATGTCGTCGACCAGGTGGGACTTCGGATAGTCGGCCAGAACTACATGATCGAGCGACTCCTGATCAGCATTCTCACCGGGGGCCACGTTCTGCTCGAGGGAGTTCCAGGTCTCGCGAAAACCCTCGCGGTGCGAACGCTCGCCGAAACCATCAGCACCAGCTTCCAGCGCATACAGTTCACCCCCGACCTCCTGCCCGCCGACATACTCGGCACGCAGATCTACGATCAATCGAACGGCCAGTTCAGCGTCAAGAAGGGACCGATCTTCGCGAACATCATCCTTGCCGACGAGATCAACCGCGCGCCGGCGAAGGTCCAGTCAGCATTGCTCGAGGCGATGCAGGAAAAGCAGGTGACCATCGGGGGCACGACGTACAAGCTCGAGGAGCCGTTCCTCGTCCTCGCCACGCAGAATCCGATCGAGCAGGAGGGAACGTACCCGCTGCCCGAAGCGCAGGTGGACCGCTTCATGTTGAAGCTTCACGTGGGATATCCGACGCGAGAGGAAGAGAAGGAGATACTGCGGCGGATGGCGAGCGGCGACCCGATCCCGGTGCGCCAGGTCACCACGCCGCAGGCGGTGATGGCGGCCCGCAGGCGCATCGCCGATCTCTACATGGACGAGCGGATCGTTGACTACATCGTCCAGATCGTCCACACCACGCGCTTTCCCGCCGAATCGGGGCTCGAGGATCTCGCCCCGCTGATCGAGTACGGCGCCAGCCCGCGAGCGACGCTTGCCCTCGCCCAGGCGTCCCGCGCCCACGCATTCCTGCGCGGCCGGGGGTTCGTCACGCCCGAGGACGTGAAGGCAATCGCGCCCGACGTCCTGCGTCACCGCGTGCTGACGACTTACGAGGCGGAGGCCGAAGAGGTGACCAGCGACGCGATCGTCACACGCGTGCTGGACACCGTCGTCGCGCCGTGAGTCCGCGACGCATCTCGTTCCGCCGCGGCAGCGGGCTCAACCCCGTCTCTCATGCCGCGGCCGGCGGCGATATCAGATCCGCGCCCGCGCCACAGCCCTCGGGGCGGCAGGGTGTAACCGGCAGTCCTGCGCGCGCCGGCGGCGAAGCGATACGCAAGGGCGTTCCGCCCGAAATACTCAGACAGGTGAAGTTGATCGAGCTCCGCACGCGCGGGCTCGTGAACTCGGTCTTCACCGGCGAGTATCGCAGCGTCTTCAAGGGGCAGGGAATGGAATTCTCGGAAGTGCGGGAATACCAGCCTGGAGACGAGGTCCGGACAATCGACTGGAACGTCACCGCGCGAATGGGAAAGCCGTTCGTAAAGCGATACGTCGAGGAGCGCGAGCTGACGGTCATGCTCGCGGTGGACCTTTCCGGATCGGAGCGCTTCGGAACGATCAACAGGTTCAAGAGTGAGCTCGCGAGCGAGCTGGCAGCAGTCCTTGCGATGTCGGCCGTACGCAACAACGACAGGGTCGGCGTTGTGCTGTTCACCGATCGCATCGAGTACGTCGTGCCGCCGCGGAAGGGAAGGAAGCACGTCCTGCGCATCATGCGAGACCTTCTTTCGTTCGAGCCGCTTGGGAAGGGAACGGACATCGTCGGCGTGATCGATCACCTTGCGCGAGCTCTCAAGCAGAAGGCGATCGTCTTTCTTATCTCGGACTTCGTCGCCGAGCACAT
>JAHFCS010000215.1 GCA_023249395.1 Gemmatimonadota bacterium | reverse complement strand
GCGATCCGCAGGCTGCGCAAGCACGTGCGGCGTGAACTCGCCGGCCATCTCTCGACGAAGGTCTGGCATGGTGCGCGCATCATCTGCTCCGGCGGGACCTTCACGAATCTCGCCGGCATCCATCTCGCCCGCGCCAGCATGGAGAGCGCCAGAACCGTCCACGGCACCGTCGTGCCTCGCGTCGATCTCGAGCACATCGTGGATGTTCTCGCCGACATGTCGCCGGGCGAGCGCCAGGGAGTTCCCGGTCTCAACGCGGCAAGGGCCGACATCATCGTCGCGGGGCTCGCGGTGGCTGCGGAGGTTCTTGCCCGCCTGGAGTCGCGCGAGCTCGAGGTTTCCGCGTACGGGATACGTGAGGGCATTCTCCTCGAGGCGGCACGAGTCACGCCCACAGTTGCCGACCCCGGCGAGGCGCGCGAGCGATCGGTGAACGACCTCGCGACGAGAACGCATTATGAGGAGCCTCACTCGAAACATGTACAGCAGCTCGCGCTCATCCTTTTCGACGCGGTCGGCGAACGGCTTGGCTGCGCGCCCGGCGACCGTGAGCTCCTCGCCGACGCAGCGCTGCTGCACGACATCGGCTATCACATCAATTACGACAAGCATCACAAGCACGCCTATCATCTCATTCAGCACGCAGAGCTGCTGGGCATGACGCCGGCGGAACAGGTCATCGTCGCCAATGTCGCCCGCTATCACCGTGGCAGCGAGCCGAAGAAGAAGCACCCGAATTTCGGCTCGCTCGACGCGTTCATGCGGGAGAGGATCTTGCGCCTCGCAGCCATCCTCCGTGTCGCTGACGGCTTCGATAGGGGTCACGTCGGCGCGGTGGCGAGCATCAAGGTGAGATGGACCCAGCGGGCTCTTCGTCTCACCGCGGTACCGCACCCCCGCGCGCTCAACATGCGTCTCGACCTTTGGGGCGCGACGCGCAAATCGGGTCTGCTCTCGAAAGTCGCGGGAATGCGAGTGGAAATCGTCGCGCCCGAGGGCGCGGTTTTCAGCTACGACGACGAGGACGGCAAGGCGGACTGATCGTCGGCGAGCTCCTCTGCGTCCGGCGTGAAATCAGCTTCGATCATCGAGGGCGTCCCGGCCTCCGTGCTCTCCGTTGTCGCGATGTCACTGGCGAGAACACCTGATCTCAGTCCCCACGGGTCTCCGATCAGGAGCTCATGGGACGCGATCTCCTGTTCTCCGTCCGGTCGGCGTTGCGTATAGCTGCCGTCGGCGGCGAGCTCCCACGCTTGCCGGTTGTCCGCCAGGTAAAGCATGAGCAGCGAGTGAAGTCTGGTCTGCAGCCTGGGGTCCTCAACCGGAATGACCGCCTCGACACGACGATCGAAATTTCGCGGCATCCAGTCAGCCGAGCCAAAGTAGAATTTGCCCTTGCCGCCGTTCGCGAAGAAAAAGATCCGCGAGTGTTCAAGGAACCGGCCGATGATGCTGCGGACTCGGATCCGCTCGCTCACCCCGGGCACGCCCGGGCGCAGACAGCAGATCCCACGGACGAGCAGGTCTATCTCCACGCCGGCCTGTGATGCCTCGTAGAGCGCTTCAATCAGCTCGGCATCGACGAGAGCGTTCATCTTCGCAATGATTGCCGCCGGCTGCCCCGCTCGCGCGCATGCGGTTTCACGCTCGATGAGCTCCCTGAAGCGCATCCGCATGTTCGCGGGCGCAACCAGCAGCTTGCGATAGATGCTCTGCCGAGAGAAGCCCGTGAGCGCGTTGAAGAGGTCGGTCAGATCGGCGCCGATCGCCGAAGTCGAGGAGAAGAGCCCGATGTCGGTGTACAAGCGTGCCGTCTTCGAGTTGTAGTTTCCGGAGCTGATGTGCGCGTAGCGCCGGATTTCGTCTGCTTCGCGCCGCACGACGAGAGCGGTCTTGGTGTGGGTCTTGAGCCCTGCCAGTCCATATGCGACGTGAACGCCGACGCTTTCCAGCGTCCGCGCGAAGTTGATGTTGTTGGCCTCATCGAATCTCGCCTGAAGCTCGATCAGCACCGCTACCTGCTTCCCGTTGTTCGCCGCTTCGGTGAGAGCGCGCACAATTGCGGTGTCGCCCGACGTCCGATAGAGCGTCATCTTGATCGCGAGCACGTCGTCGTCCACCGCTGCACAGCTGATGAACTGCTCTACCGTCGAGGAGAAGGCATCGAACGGGTGATGAACAAGGATGTCCCGCTCGCGGATTGCGTCGAAGATCGACCGCGTCGGATCGCGCAGCTCGGGCGGAGTGTGCGGCTGGAGCGGAGGGTCGCGCAGCTCGGGCATGTCCAGCGTCGCCAGCGACATCAGGTCACCGAGCTCGAGCAGTGGACCGACTTCCACGAAATCCGCTTCGGTGAGCGGCATCTCTGACGGCTGATCGTCGCGCAGCTCGTCCACCAGCAGCCCGCGGAGCGAGGCCGGCATGTCATCCTGCACCTCGACCCGCACCACCTCCGCGAATCTTCGCTGGAAGACCTGCTCCTCGATCATCTCCAGCAGGTCGTCATTCTCGTCGAAATTGGGCAGCTCGAGATCCGAATACCGGCTGACGCGAAAAGCGTAATAGCCACGAACCTCCATCCCCGGGAAAAGCGAGCCGAGGTTCGCTCCAATCACATCTTCGAGCGGAATGAACTCGCGTTCCCGCCCAAAGCGCACCCAGCGCGGCAGACTCTTCGGCACCTTGACGCGTGCGAAACGCTCTACACCGCTCTCTGGATCGAACAGCTCCACGGCGAGCGACAACGACAGATTCGAGATGTATGGAAATGGATGCCCCGGATCCACCGCCAGCGGAGTGAGAACCGGAAAGACGTGCGTCTCGAAGAATTCGGCAACCGTGCGCGATTCCTCCTGCGTTAGCTCGCCAATCGTGACGAGCCGGATGCCTCCCTCCCTCTCGAGGGCAGGAAGCAGCAGATCGTGGAGACAGTAGCGAGCCCTGGCTAGGAGCGATTCCACCCGCTCCTGTATCGCCTCGAGCTGCCCCTGCGGCGTCATCCCGTCCGGCGGCGTTTGAACAACGCCTGCAGCCACCTGGCGTCTGAGGCCTGCAACGCGAACCATGTAGAACTCGTCGAGGTTCGTGCTGAAGATCGCAAGAAACTTGAGCCGCTCGAGTAGGCGGTTGCGGTCGTCGAACGCTTCGTGCAGCACCCGCGCGTTGAACTCGAGCCAGCTCAGCTCACGATTTATGTACAGCGACGGATCTGCAGCCATCGTTCTCTCTGACCCGCGTTATGTGAGCCGAAACGCATTCACCGGCACGGCGCGCCGAGCTACAAGCTTTTCGTTCTCGAAGAACTTCACGAGTATGATCCCCGCCAGAAATCCGCCTATGTGAGCCCACACGGCGACGCCACTCGAAACCTCCGGTCGCATGCTGGTAAGCTCGGGCAACCCGCTGATCAGCTGCCACGCGAACCACCACAGCAGGACGACCCACGCCGGAATCGGTATGACCTTGAAGAACAATATGAAGAAGAAGAGCATTCGCACCCGGACTTTCGGGTATAGCACCAGATAGGCGCCCAACACCCCGGAGATCGCCCCCGAAGCCCCCACCGTCGGCACCGGCGAGCCGGCCTGGACGAGAATGTGCGTCGCTGCCGCCGCCAGCCCACAGAGCAGGTAGAAGGCAAGAAAACGGATGCGACCCATGCTGTCCTCGACATTGTTCCCGAACACCCAGAAGAAAAGGGCATTTCCGAGCAGGTGTCCCCATCCGCCGTGGAGAAACATCGAGATCAGCGGCGTCAGCGCATTTATCGGCTCGTTGTCCACCACGCATGCCCAGCCGTCGCCGAGTGGAACGGCTGTGCCGAGCCGCGCCAGGTGAGTGATCTCGCCGGGCACCAGGCCGAGGTTGCAGATGCTTGCCGCAAGCTTCTGCTCGTCGAACCCCGCTCCCTGGACGAATATCCAGACCCCCACCATCGTCGCGAGGATCAGGTACGTCATCACAGGCGTCCTCAGCGTCGGATGGTCGTCGCCAAGTGGAATCATCTCTTGTCCGCGTCAGGCATGGGTGCCCTTCCGCCAGAAACCGGCCACATCCCCTCCATTTAACAGCGAAATCGCGCCTTTTTGGCAGAGATTAGCGGCCCCTCCCTTGCCACTGAAGAGCGCACCAGAGGAAGCTTAACCACTCGAGAGGAATACATGGCAGACAAGGTAATTGGAATCGACCTCGGAACGACGAACTCGGTAGTCGCCGTGATGGAAGGCGGTGACCCGGTTGTCATCCCGAACGCGGAGGGCGGCCGGACGACCCCCTCGGTAGTCGGCTTCACCAAGGATGGAGAACGCCTGGTTGGCCAGATCGCCAAACGCCAGGCCGTTACCAATCCTCAGAACACAGTTTTCTCGATCAAGCGGTTCATGGGCCGCAAGATGAGCGAGGTCAAGGAAGAGGCCGCCCGCGTACCATACAAGGTCGTGCCGGGCTCCAACGACGTCGCCATGGTCGAGGTGCAGAGCAAACGCTACTCGCCCCCCGAGATATCGGCGATGATTCTGCAGAAGATGAAGCAGACCGCCGAAGACTACCTCGGCTACAAGGTCGAGAAGGCTGTCGTTACCGTCCCCGCATACTTCAACGACTCGCAGCGGCAGGCCACGAAGGACGCGGGCAAAATCGCCGGCCTCGACGTGCTCCGCATCATCAACGAGCCGACGGCCGCCGCC
>JAHFCS010000214.1 GCA_023249395.1 Gemmatimonadota bacterium | reverse complement strand
ACCCGTTTGTCCGATTCATCAATCACGGAAAAACGAAGGACTGTTAAACTGGAAACTCAAAACGCGCATACTGGACGGGTCCAGTCGTTATCGTACCTTCTTGCCATTTGCGTCCCAGACTTCGACGGTTCCGACATTCAGCGCTCGAATTGGCTTCTCGATCTTCGACAGATCGCCGGCGACGACGACAATGACGTCATCCGGATCGAGCTTCGCGGCCGCTCGCTGAACATCCGCCGGCGTCACCGCCGCCAAACGCTCGCGATAGGTCGCGTAGTAGTCGATGGGCAGTCCCCAGAGAATCAGATTCTGCAGCCGCGTCTGGAGACCCTGGTTGCTCTGCACGGCGTTGGGAAATCCGGAGATGAGATTGTTGACATATCCCTTCAGCTCCGACTCGGGAACCGGCTCGGACACGACACGCTGGTATTCCTTCAGCGTCTCGACGAGGGCCGAGTCCGTGGCATTCGTCCGCACTTCCGTGGAGAGGTAGAACGCCCCGCCGCCGCTACGCAGATCGAACCTGCTGAAAGCGCCATAGGTGAAGCCGTGCTTCTCGCGGAGATTGGTGTTCAGCCTGGAGCTGACGGCGCCGCCGAAAACATGATTGACGGCGAGAAGCGGAATGTAGTCGGGGTCAGTCGCTGAAAAGCCGGCTCGTCCCATCATCAGTGTGGACTGCACTGAAGCCGGGCGATCCACGAGCACGATGCGAACGCCCTTGTCCATGCGGACCTGATTCGTGATCGCCGACAACGGCGGCCTCGTCGCGTTCCACGACCCGAACGCCCGCATGAGCGCATCCTTCGCCTCAGCGGCGGTGATGTCACCGACCATGAGAACTGTCGTGCCCGTCGGCGCGTACATCGCTTTCGCCCAGGCCAGGACATCGTCGCGCGTCAGAGCCGAGAGCGTCTCCTTCGTGCCTCCCGGCGGGCGCGAGAACGGCGCCGACGGATCGAACGCAGCCATGTTGAACGCGTCGGCGGCGAGACCCGACGTTCGTGAGTGGTTCTGCTCGTACGCCGCAATGGCCTCGCTTTTTGCGCGCTCGAACTCGGTCACCGGGAAGCTCGGCTCCATAACGGTCTGCGCGGCCAGCGCGAGGGCATCGTTGTAAACGTCCTTCAGTGCCGTGACGTCGACGAACGCAGCGCTGAACGAGCCGAAAGTATCAAACTGCGCGCCGAGCGATTCCATCCGCCGGGCGATCTCGGCACCGCTCAGCTCATGGGTCCCCTCAGAGAGCAGCGTTGCCGCGACGTTCGCCAGCCCACCCTTCGATGCCGGCTCGCGCATCGCGCCGGCGTCGAGAATGATGCGGCTCGAGATGATCGGCAGCGTGTGCTTCTCGACGAGCACCACCTTCATGCCGTTCGGAAGCGCGAACTGCTCGATCTTCGGGAAAAAGTACGGACGGAGTGGTCCAGGGCCGGGCGGCGATTGCTGCGCGCTCGCCGACACCGCGGAGAAAGTCGTTGTCGCGACGACGGCGAGAATGACCGCCATCCTGGTAAGACGAGTCGTCGAATTCATCAGTCCATCCTCGATGCTGAGGGCGGTGCGGTCTTGCGTGCGGGAACGTAGATGAACGTCGCGCGATTTGCGGGAACGAGACGCTGCCGCGCGAGAGCGTTGAGACCGGACAGCGTGACCTTGTCGAAATCGGAGAGTGCGCGATTTACGTAGTTCGGATCGCGGAAAAACGTCCAGCCTTCCGCCAGGCGGTCAGCGCGTCCGCCAAAGCCTCCCGTGGTCTGAAGGCGGTTCACGAACTGGAATCTCTCCGCGGCGCGCGCACGATCCAGCTCGGCCCGCGTAAAGTTGCCGAGCGACGACACCTCGGCCATCGTCGCTTTCTCGAGGGAATCGGCGCTTGCGCCCGGCTTCCCCTGAACGCCGATGTAGAGAATGTCGGCTCCGTCAACGAGCCCGAGGTTGCCGGAGAACACGTTCGTCGCAATCTGCTGCTTGCGAACAAGCGACTCATAAAGGCGCGATGACTTGCCGGTTCCGATCACGTCTCCGAGGAGAGTGGCCGCCGGGCCACCAGGATCCTTCGCCGACGGGATGCGGAAGCCGATGTACACCGCGGGCGCGACCGCCAGCGAATCATTCACCACCTCGCGATGCTCTTTGCCGACGATCGCGGGAACTGTCATGTTCGCCAGCCTCGGCGCTGCAGGCCCTCGGGGAATCGGCCCGAAGTACTTGCGAACCATCGTCTTCACCTGCGGCACGTCGATATCGCCGGCGACCACGAGCACCGCGTTGTTCGGCGCGTAGTAGGTCTTGAAGAAGCTGATCACATCCTCGCGAGTCGCCGCCGAGAGATCGGCCATCGAGCCGATGACGTCGTGATGGTAGGGATGCCCGTCGGGGAACAATGACTCTTCTATCTTCTCGAACGCGGTACCGTAGGGCTGGTTGTCATAACTCTGACGCCGCTCGTTCTTCACGACCTCGCGCTGGTTGTCGAGCTTCTCCTGCGTCAGCGTCTCGGTGAGCGTACCCATCCGGTCGGCCTCGAGCCAGAGCGCGAGCTCGACCTGATTGGACGGAAGCTGTTCGAAGTAGTTCGTCCGGTCGTTGCTCGTCGTTCCGTTGATGTCGGCCCCGCCTCTGCCGCCCGCCGCCTCGAGCATCGCGAAGTGGCCGGTCTTGGGAACGTTCTTCGAGCCCTGGAACATCATATGCTCGAACAGGTGGGCGAAGCCGGTCTTTCCGGGCCGCTCGACCTTTGAGCCGACGTTGTACCATAGAAGAACGGCGGCGACGGGAGTCGAGTGGTCAACGTGATAGATGACCTTCAGCCCGTTCGGCAGCGTCTCGTCGCTGTAGTCGATCCTGATCCCACCGCTCTTCACAGGCGTGACGGCTCGTCCGCCTCCCTGCGCGTGCAGACTGGCTCCGACAAACAGAAGTAGAGAGACCGCGACTGGTCGTAGTCTCATGGGAGACCTCCATTGAAGTGAATACAGGCCGCGGCCGGCGTGAGCCGTCCCGGGCGAGGGAACTTATGTACGGGGCAGGATCGTTGGAAGGCCTGTCGGGGTCAGCTGGCGGGCCGAGTCTCAGCGCTCGCTTCGTCACTGGCCTCGCGCTGTCGAAGCACGCGCCGGAGAACCTTGCCCGCCGCTGACTTTGGCAGCTCCGCAACAAACTCGTAGTGCGAAGGAACCTTGTACGGCGCGAGTCGCTCACGGCAGTAGGCCTTGATCTCCGACTGCGTGAGCTTGTGTCCCTGCCGTAGCACGATCCACGCTTTCGCCTTCTCTCCTCGCATCTTGTCCGGCAATCCGGCCACGCCGACTTCGGCCACCGCCGGATGGGCAGCAATTACTTCCTCGATCTCCCTCGGCCACACCTGGTAGCCGCTCGTCTTGATCAGATCCTTCTTGCGATCGACGATGAAGAGATAGCCGTCTTCGTCGAGATAGCCGAGATCACCGGTGAATAGCACTCGCGCGCCGGTGACGTCGGTGCGGAGCATCTGCTGCGTCTCCTCGGGACGCTGCCAGTAGCCCTGCATCAGCTGGGGAGCGCGGATCACGATCTCGCCGACCTCGCCCCTCGCAACCGGGGCCAGACCGTCATCAGCGTCCACGATTCGAACCTCAACGTCGGGGAGCGGCATTCCCACCGAACCGATCTTTTTCGCACCGCGAACCGGGTTGGCGACGACCGCCATCTGCGCTTCGGTGAGTGAGTATCCCTCGACGATCACTCCGCCCGTGAGCTCCTCGAACCGCCGCTGCGTCTCTGCCATCAGCGCGGCGGCACCCGAGAAGCACAGCTTGATCGTGCTCCAGTCCACCTTGCCGTCGCGGGTCAGCGTATGACTCATCAGCCCGACGAGGAGAGTCGGCACGGCGCAGATGAATGCCGGCTTGACGTGGTTGATCTCCATCAGGACTTCCCGAAGCTCGCGTGGGTTCGGGATCAGCGCGATGGGGTTGTGATTGATGAACGCCAGGCTCTGGACTCCGGTATTGGCGTAGGTGTGGAAGAGGGGAAGGGGAAGCATGATTGTATCCGTCCACTCGTTTATCGCCGGGCTGAGCCACGCCTGCAGCTGAATCCCCGCCATCGTCATGCCACGGTGCGAGCCGACGACACCCTTCGGAGTTCCGGTCGTTCCGCCGCTCATGAGGATTACCGCCGGGTCGTCAATGCCAACGCGTCGACGCGGAGGCGGAGATGGGCGGTGACGCGCGAGGAGGGAGGTGAATCTCGCGTCCCCGTCCCTGAGCGTGATGCGGTCGCCTTCCTTCTTTTCCTTCAGGAACGTGTAAGCGACGCGGAGCCTTAACGGCAGATATTCCTTGATGTTCGTCGCGATGACGCGCTTTACCGAAGTCCGCGGCTGTATTGCCTTGATCTGCTCGTACATCCGATTGAGAACGACCACCGTCTCCGCGCCTGTGGCGCGCAACGCCTCCTCCATCTCGCGTGCGCTGTAGGTCGGATTGAACGGACAGGCGATGGCGCCCGCCTTCCATGCGCCAAGCTCGGCGATCAGAAATTGGGGACAGTTTGGAAGACAGAGCGCCACGCGGTCGCCGGGCTTGATGCCAAGGCCGATCAATGCAGAGGCGAAGCTGTCGCTCAGGCGCTGAAGCTGCTCGTAGCTGACCTTCGCGCCCTTGAACAGCAGCGCGGTCCGACGCGGCCACTGCCGCGCGGTGTCGTGGAGATAGTCTACGAGGGTTCGCTCTGGATAGGGC
>JAHFCS010000213.1 GCA_023249395.1 Gemmatimonadota bacterium | reverse complement strand
TCGCTGATCGGCTGAAAGACAACCCGAGAGGGGCATAGCTGCAGCCTTCACCTTCGAGCTCGCGCGGGAAGGATTCCAGCTAGAGCACCTGGATTACACCGAATAACCACGGGCCGTGTTCCTTCAATCGGTCTTTGTAAACCCTCGCGGCTGAACCGGGGTCCAAAGACGTACCTCAACGATCTCATGATCCGCCGCTGCATTTTCGCCCTCTTCGCGCTTGTTTGCGTCTCAGCGATCACGCCGAGACTGGCGCGCGCCCAGGAAACCGACGTGATCCGGGGACGGGTGACCGGACCCGACAGCGCCGGGATCGAAGGCGTGACGGTCACCGTCACCTCTCTGTCGGGCAACGTCAGCCGAACAGCCCGCACCGACAGCAAGGGTCGCTTTACGGTGACCTTTCCCGGCGGTGACGGCGACTACATGGTGTCGTTCGCGATGCTCGGCTACGCAGCCAAACGCTTCGAGGTCAAGCGATCCGCCGACGAAGACGTGCTCGTCGCGGACACGCGGCTCGCGCGCGTCGGGACAGTCCTCGATCCTGTTCAGGTAACCGCGCAACGGGAAAAAGTCCCGCGGAATGCGGTGACGCCCGACGTCGGCGGCACCGAGCAGTCGCTCAACAACCCCGCTGTTCCGGCTGATTTGATGGGCGATCTCGCGGCAATGGCTGCTTCGCTTCCCGGTGTACAGTCAGTTCCCGGGCAGGACGGCTCGGCAGACGGGTACTCGGTGCTCGGACTCGGCGCCGACCAGAACAACACGACGCTCAACGGTCTTTCGTTCGGGGGCTCGAACCTCCCGCGCGATGCGGCGGTTGGCAGCTCGCTCGTGACATCGCCGTACGACGTCTCGCGCGGCGGATTCAGCGGCGCACAATTAACGCTGCGCACGCGCCCCGGGTCGAACTTCAGCACCCGGGGAATGAGTCTCAACGTGGACGCGCCGCAGCTTCAGTGGAGTGATCAGGCCGGACAATCACTGGGACAGAAATACTCGAATCTCTCGCTCGGCGGGACTGTCTCGGGGCCGATCAAGTTCGACAAGGCGTTCTACAACGTCGCATATCAGCTCGGCCGCCGGGCAAACGATCTTCAGACACTTCTCACGACCGACTCGCGGGGATTGCTCACAGCCGGTGTGGCACCTGACTCAGTGGCAAGGCTGCTGGACCGGCTGCAGGCGGAGCACATTCCGCTCACCGTCGCAGGCATTGGCAGTGACAGAATCGGAAGCCAGGGGTCGCTGTTCGGAAGCCTCGACTTCGCGCCGCCATCGTCCACAACAGGTCAGGCGCTGAACGTCACATTCAACGGAAACTGGAACAAGCAGAGCCCCGCCACCGGACTCGTGACGGAGGTGCCTTCGCACAGTGGCGATCGCACTAACGTCAGGGGCGGAGTCCAGGTCCGACACAACAGCTACGTCCACAACACGGTCCTCAGCGAGACGACGCTCGGCCTGAGCGCTTCACGAAGCAAAGCGACGCCGTATCTGCTGATGCCCGGCGGAGTAGTCCGCGTGGTTTCCGAGGAAACAAGCGGCCGCGGGACGAACGGCGTTCAGAATCTCTTCTTCGGCGGGAGCCAGTCGCTCAACAACACGCAGACCGCCAACACCGCCAACTTCCTCAATCAACTTTCCTGGGTCAGCACCAACAACAAGCACAGGATCAAGCTGACGAGTGAGCTGCGCCGCGACGCGTCAGCGCAGGAGCAGTCCAACAACCTGCTTGGCACCTTCGCGTACAACTCGATCTTCGACCTTCAGTCGCGGCGCCCGGCATCGTTCACGCGCCAGCTCAGTCCGCGCGTGCGAGACGTGAGCCAGCTGGTGGGCGGACTCTCGCTCGGCGATTCGTACCGCCGCACTCCGAACCTTCAGCTCCAGTACGGCCTTCGCCTCGATGGAAATCATTTCCTGACCGAGCCGGCGCTCAACCCGGACGTCGAGACTGCTCTCGGCGCCCGCAACGACCGCGTACCCAGTCGCGCGTATCTGAGCCCGCGGCTCGGGTTTTCCTGGACGTACGGTACAGCGGCACAGATCGCTGGCTTCGAAGGCGCCGCCCGGGTGCCGCGTGCGGTGGTGCGAGGCGGCATCGGGGTGTTTCAGAACATTCCGTCCACGAACGTCGTTGCTTCAGCCATCGATAACACGGGTCTCCCGAGCGCGATTCAACAACTCACCTGCGTTGGCCCGGCTGTACCGATCCCAGACTGGTTCGGGTATGCCGCGAGCACCGACGCGATTCCAACGCGGTGCGCGGATGGAACGACGGGGACCGTGTTCGCGAACGCCGCTCCGAGCGTGACGCTTTTCGCGAAGGACTATTCGGCGCCGAGGAGCGTGCGGTCGAATCTGCAGTGGAATGGGCCAATCCTGAAGAATCGTTTCTCCGCCACGATCGAGGGGACATACTCGCTCAATCTCAATCAGCAGGGCATCGTCGATCTCAACTTCAAGCCGGTGACGCGTTTCAGCCTGGCGGACGAAGCCGGGAGGCCGGTCTTTGTAGAGCCGACGAGCATCGTGCCGGGGACGGGCGCGAACGCATCGCAGGATGCCCGTGTAACGCCAAGGTTCTCGCGCGTGACCGAGCTCCGCTCCGACCTCGAGTCGCAGAGTCGCCAGCTCAGCGTCAGACTGTCGCCGGCGAACTTCAGCTCGAGCCTGTCATGGAGCCTGTCGTACGTCTACTCGAACGTGCGTGAGCAATTCCGTGGCTTCAACAGCACGGTAGGAAATCCGCTGGCGCGGGAATGGGGACGGTCTTCCTTCGATTCGCGTCACCAGATCGTCTACAATGCCGGCTACAACTTCTTCGACTTCATGCGCGTGAACTGGTTCGGCCAGTTCCGCTCCGGATCACCGTTCACGCCGATGATCACCGGGGACGTGAACGGCGACGGGTTCCAGAACGATCGGGCGTTCGTCTATTCGCCCAATGGGAGCTGGGATCCGCTGCTTGGTGAAGGGATGAGGTTGCTGCTGGCAAACGCGCCACAGGCGGCTCGCGACTGTCTTACGAGGCAAATCGGCCAGCTCGCCGCGCGCAACAGCTGCCAGGCGCCGTGGACGTCCAACGCCACGATGTCGATTTCGTTCAACCCGGTAAAGGTGCGGATGCCGCAGCGGGCGACACTCTCGCTGCAGCTCACCAATCCGCTCGGTGCGGCTGATCTACTTTTCCACGGTACGAACAATCTCCGCGGGTGGGGGCAGCCTTCGTTCCCCGATCAGTCCCTTTTATATGTACGCGGCTTCGACCCGCTCACCAAGCGCTATCGCTACGAGGTCAACCAGCGCTTCGGCGCGACGAATCAGGCGCTCGGCGGATTCCGCCTCCCCGTGACGCTGACGGCGATGATGCGCTTCGACATCGGTCCGACTCGCGAGCGGCAGCTCCTCACGCAGCAGCTCGACCGCGGGCGAAAGACGGAGGGGACGAAGGTGCCTGAGGCGCTGTTGAGGGCGATCTACTCGAGCGGCGGGATTCCAAACCCGATGAGCACGATTCTTCGGCAGCAGGATTCTCTCAGGCTCACCGGCGCGCAGGCGGACAGCATCGCGGTGCTCAACCGGATGTACACAATTCGCAACGACGCAATCTGGACACCGGTGGCAAGGTATTTCGCGGAGCTGCCTGATACCTACGACCAGACAGCCGCGTACGAGCATTACATGCAGGGACGCAAGGCGACAGTGGATCTCCTGATGAAGATCGTCCCGTCGGTGAGGGATCTGCTCACTGCGGAACAGCGGCGAAAGCTTCCGGTTTTCGTCGCCAGCTACCTGGAGCCCAGGTACCTGGCCTCGATTCGCTCGGGCACCGCGACATTCACTGGAAATTCCGCTTTCGGTCTCGGCCCGATATTCGGGGCCGGTGACTTCACGATTTCCGCGGCTGGTCCCGGTGCCGGTGGCGGCACAATTACGATAATTCGACAGTAGAGCCGATTTCCTTACGCCTCATCCTCCATCATTCGAGTCGACCATGAGAGTCAATTCAGTTCTTGCGTCACTGGGCTTCGTTGCAGCCATTGCATCGTTCGCGAATGCACAGCAGCGGCCTCCCATCCGGCAGATCGGAGCGGTAGCGGCGAAGTCGACCGAGGTGCTGTCCGGCATCGCGGGAATTCGCCAGCTCTCCGACGGACGGGTTCTGGTCAACGACATGGCGAAGCGTCGCGTGCTGTTGTTCGATCCCTCGCTGGCGAGCTTCACCGTGATCGCCGACTCGACGAGCGCGACGGCGAACGCCTACAGCGGCCGCATCGGCGGGCTCATCAGCTATCGTGGAGATTCAACGATCTTCGTCGATCCGACTTCGCTGTCGATGCTGGTGATCGACGGCAGCGGAAAGATCGCGCGGGTGTTGTCGGTGCCAAGGTCCCAGGATGCGATGATGCTTGCGAACGGAGCGACCGGAGCGGCGGCTTTCGATGCGTCGGGGCGGCTGGTCTATCGTTCGCCCCCGAATATCCGCCCTCCGGCGCCGGGAGCGGGCGGCGCATTCACACCGCCTGACATTCCGGATTCTGCAGCGGTCGTGAGGATAGACCTCGCGACGCGCAAGCTCGACACGCTCGGCTTCATCAAGACACCGAAGATCAAGTTCGACATCAACCGTGACGACAACGGCGGGATGAGAATAACGACTCAGATCAATCCTCTGCCGGTGATCGACGACTGGGCGGTTCTGTCCGACGGCTCGGTGGCCT
>JAHFCS010000212.1 GCA_023249395.1 Gemmatimonadota bacterium | reverse complement strand
CTACGAGGTGAAAGGAAGCTTCCTCGGCCGCGAGCTGGCCGGCGCCGATTCGCGGATCGCGATCTCGCTCCAGAAGCTCGCCCCCAATACCGCGCTGTCCGATCGCGCGCTCCAGGAGCGTTACGGGTTAACGGCGAGAGAGCTTGAGATCACCCGCCGCCTGGCGCAGGGACAATCCACAAAAGAATTGGCGCAGTCGTGCGGGATCAGTCTTCATACTGCCCGGAGGCACACTGAGAAAATCTTCTCCAAGCTGGGGGTGAGGAATCGGTCGCAGATAGGACCTAAGCTCAGGGCTGGCTAGAGATCCTCCCCTCCTAAGCCGCTTACCGGGCTACAGCCTGCGCGCGTCCGGTATTGGTTCCATGCCAGATCGTCAACATCCGCAGAAGATTCCTACCTGGGCCCAAACACGGCCATCCCGACGATCAGCCCGCCGAGCCCGACCATGGCGCCGGTCCAGTAGACGAACATCCACTTGAGGAGCTCGGCGCGCATTTCCGCCATTTCGGTGCGTAGTTGAGCGAATCCCGCGCCGAACTCGCCACGCAGCTCGGCGCGTATGGATGCGCTTTCTGCGAGCAGCGTCGCTTTGAATCGCTCCCAGTTCAGCTCGTTGATCTCTCTCAGCTGACTTTGATATGTGGAGTCCACGGCGTTGAACCAATCCACCAGCTCACCGGCAATATCATCGCCGAAGCGCTCGTAGAATTTGAGTGAAAGTTTTGCAGTAACGGGCACTCGGTTCTCCGGGTGGGGATCGAGTGCAGTCAAATAATAGATACGCTCGGCGGCGACATCATTGCAATGGCGGAGCAATCATCGCGCTCCCCTACCTGGCGCGCGTGCGCTTGCCTCCGGTGCGTCGCTGGTGTTCGACGAATGACCGGAGGACGGCGTTCATCCGCGACTGGTAGCGTGGCCCCGTGCCGCGAAACCAATCGATGATATCAGGATCGAGGCGCAGCGAAATGGCTCGCTTGCGCGGAGGTTCCACGAAATACGCGGTGTCAATGCTCGGGCGCGACGCCGGGTCACCATGATGTGCGAGGCTTGATTGCGTACGGACGAGATTATATATTCGTACGTACACCAGCCAGAGCCCGACCATGCCCTCTGCGAAGTCCTCCTCTCGTCCCCACCGACCCAGCCGCAAAGGCAAGGTCCGCAAGGAGTTCTGGCTGGACCCCAAAGCCTTGCGACGCGCTCAGGCGTTGCTGGGAACCGAAACCGAACGCGATACCGTCGAGTTGGCCCTCGACCTGGTCGCCTTTCGACAGGAGTTGCTTACGGGCGTTCGTGCGCTGGCCGGCCTCAAACTCGCCCGCATCGACTGAGTGACCAAGTACGTCCTGGATTCCAACTGCTACATCGATGCGGGCAAGAACGTCGAGCAGCAGGCAGCATTGGGTCATTTCATAATCTGGGCCGCTCCCCAGCTCTATCTGAGCAGCGTCGTAGCCGCCGAGCTCCGCGCGGGGGCTCGCTCGTCGCGGGACCGAGATCAACTGGAGGAGCTCGTTCTCGATCCCTTCGTTCGCCGCAAACGCGTCATTACACCCAGCGCCGCAGCCTGGGACGCTCTCGGCCTGACTCTCGCGACTTTGGGAGACCGCGAGGGATTGGAGCCCCAACTCGTCCGTCGAGGTTTCGCATTCGACGTTCTCCTGGCGTACTCAGCGCGGGAAACAGGCGCGACTGTCGTGACGCGCAATCGTCGGGACATGACGCGGATTCGCAACGTATTTGCCTTCAGCTTTATTGCGCCCTACCCCGAGCGTCCATAAGTGCGGCATAACCAGCGCATTCGCAGGCGCGGGATACTGGACAGAAGGGCTGCACCCTGTAATTCTCCGATAGCCCAATAACATCACGAGGACCACCACATATGGAACGCAAAGTCAGCAAATCCTTCTCATTCTTTCTCGTTGGCGCGCTCACATTATTCCCGGTCGCCGCCGTCGCTCAGGGAACCTCCCTTGGCTTTGACACCACGAACTTCGACCGCTCGGTCCGCCCGCAGGATGATTTCTTCCGGTTCGTGAACGGCACCTGGCTCAAGCGCACCGAGATCCCCGCCGACGCCTCGAGCTGGGGCTCATTCAACGAGCTCCGCGAGAAGAGCCGCAACGCACTTCACGACATTCTCGATGAAGCGTCGCAGTCCAACGCTCCCGCTGGATCCGAGCCCCGCAAGGTCGGTGATCTCTACGCCAGCTTCATGGATACCGCCCGCGTCGAGCGGCTCGGGATCACTCCCCTCGCCGGCGAGTTGAGTGGCATCGACGCCGTCCAGACTCCGGCGCAGCTTCCCACGATCTTCGCGCACTTCGCGAAACTCGGCGTCTCGACCCCGCTGGGTGTTTTCGTGGGGCAGGACCCCAAGCAGTCCGACGTCAACATCGTGCAGGTGGGCCAGTCGGGTCTGGGACTGCCCGATCGCGACTACTACCTCAAGCAGGACGCGAAGATGATCGAGACGCGCACCGCGTACAACGGCTACGTCGTGCGTCTCCTGTCGCTCGCGAAACAGTCCGACCCCGAGGGCGCGGCCAAGCGCATCCTCGCGCTCGAGACCGCCATCGCCACCAAACAGTGGGACCGCGCGCGCAACCGCGACCGCAACGCGACCTACAACAGGATGACCGTTGCCCAG
The DNA here is from genome assembly GCA_023249395.1 of Gemmatimonadota bacterium. Taxonomy (GTDB): domain Bacteria; phylum Gemmatimonadota; class Gemmatimonadetes; order Gemmatimonadales; family Gemmatimonadaceae; genus UBA4720. Next base: position 2,085 of record JAHFCS010000212.1, on the reverse strand, counting down.
CTCGCCGCGCTCATGCCTTCGTACGGCTGGACAGACTTCCTGCAGACCACAAAGCTGACAGGCACGGCCGACGTCGTCGTGCGCCAGCCGGACTACCTCCGCGCGCTGGACTCGATCATCGTCGCAACGCCGGTCTCCACCTGGCGCGAGTACCTCACGTTCAAGCTCCTCGACTCGTACGCCGAGGACCTTCCGGCCGCCTTCGAGCGAGCGCGATTCGATTTCCGCGGCAAGACTCTCTCAGGTCAGCAGGAGATGGCGGTGCGCTGGAAGAGGTCGGTTGACGGAGTGGAAGGAATCCTCGGCCAGCCGGCGGGCAAGCTCTACGTCGCCCGCTACTTCAAGCCCGAGGCGAAGGCGCGGATGGATGCGCTCGTGAAGAACATCCTCGCCGCCTACCGCGTGGGAATCGACAGCCTCGAGTGGATGAGTCCCGCCACGAAAGCGCAGGCGCAGGACAAGCTCGCGCACTTCACAGTAAAGATCGGCTATCCCGACAAACCGCGCGATTACTCGTCGCTCGCCATCAAGCGCGACGACCTTTTCGGCAACGCGATCCGCGCGGCCGAGTATCAGTACAACGACGCTATCTCACGGCTCGGCAAGCCGGTGGATCGCTCACGCTGGGGCATGACGCCGCAGACGGTGAACGCTTACTACAACCCGTCGAACAACGAGATCGTTTTCCCGGCGGCCATTCTCCAGCCGCCCTTCTTCAACGTCGAGGCCGACGATGCGGTGAACTACGGCGCGATCGGAGCGGTGATCGGCCACGAAATCGGACACGGCTTCGACGACCAGGGCCGGAAGTCCGATGGCTCGGGGAATCTCCGCGACTGGTGGACAGCGGACGACGCGAAGGCGTTCGATGCGCGGACGACGAAGCTCGGCGCGCAGTACGAGGCGATCAATCCGATCGAGGACCTGCACATCAACCCGAAGCTGACGATGGGCGAGAACATCGGCGATCTCTCGGGCCTCGCCCAGGCGTACCGCGCCTACCGCATCTCACTCGGCGGCAAGGAAGCGCCGGTGATCAACGGATTCACCGGCGATCAGCGGTTCTTCATCGGCTTCGCGCAGATCTGGCGGACGAAATTCCGCGATGAGTCGCTGAGGCAGCAGCTACTGACGAATCCCCATTCGCCGGGGATGTACCGCGCGTTCGTGCCGCTCGTGAACAATGATGCGTTCCAGCGGGCGTTTGGGACCAGGGCGGGGGACAAGATGTACCTGCCTCAGGAAGAGCGGGGTAACTGCTAACTGAGAACGACGAGCCACGCGCTGCCCGCTGGCCGGCTACCCGCCACTAGCCGCAAACGTCGAGACGTTACGATTCAACGACTTGACGCCACGCATGGCCGTCCTTTCGTAGGCGGCTGGTGGCGGGCGAGCGGGCAGCGCGCGGCGGGTAGTTCTCAGTTGTAGTTGCCGTCGCGGCTCGTCGTTCTCAGTTAGCGTTTAGGCGGAATCGAGCCGATCCACATCCTGGGGAGTATCAATGTCCACGGCCGCATCCTGCAGCGGGACTCGCGTCACGGCCCCGGCGCGGTCGCGCAGCCAGCGCCCCGCGCCCGAGTCTCCCCTCAGGGCCATCAGATCGGCGATGTGCTCCCGCCCGAAGACCACCGGCACTCCCATCGTCTGGTCGTACTCCGAGGCGATGATGCGGTGCTCGGCGTCGAACGCGCGGACCAATCGCTCGAGCGAGGGGACATCCACGAGCGGCTGGTCGGCGAGCAGCACGAGCACTCCATCGCATGAGGACGTTTCGGTGAGTGCGCGCAGACCGGCGGCAAGCGACGAAGCGAGCCCCGTCTGCCAGTCGCGATTGAATACCGTGGTCACCGAGGGGAGATCGGTGAGCGCGGGCGAGACCTGGTCGGCGTCGGCGCCGAGTACGACGATCACCGGAGCGGCACCGGCGCCGGCGGCGGCGATCGCCGCGCGGCGCACCAGCGGCTCCCCCTCGTGCATGAGGAGCTGCTTCGGGTAGCCCATGCGCGTCGAAGGGCCGGCGGCCAATACGATCGCGCCGATCGGAGCTCGCTCGGTAGGTGGGGTCATGGATGAGATTGCGGATCG
>JAHFCS010000211.1:1205-4743 GCA_023249395.1 Gemmatimonadota bacterium | reverse complement strand
AAGGCAGGTGATCATGGCGGTGCGACACCCGGTGAGCGGGGTGACGACTGCCGTCGTCTCTCCAAGGACGCAGCTGATCGCGCCGGACCCGTTCGTTTCGCTGCTGGGCTTCTCGCAGCGAGTCCGAACTGATCCGCCGTATACGCTCACGATCTCCGACGTCACGCCGAATGCCGAAATAAGTGGCCGATCGATCGAATGGAGGCGAATCGGGAACGCGCTTCATGGAGACTGGCTGATTCAGACGTCGCGGGGCATCGCTCGTGCCCACGCCGAGGTCGACCTGAGATCTTTCGCCGCCCGCGGCGAGCGACTGGTCCTGATCGGCATCCTCGACGCCGCGATCGCCGGTCTGCTGTGGGCACTGGGTGCGATGGCGGAGGGCGGATTTCTTCGCTGGCTGCGAGCGCGGTCGGCGAAGTGGATCCGCAGCTATCGTGGTCGCCTCACTCTCGCGCTATCAGCGTTTTTCGTGGTACCGGCGCTGGCATTCGCGCTCTGGTCGTATCAGCGGTTGCGCAACGACGATCGCGACGTACGCGAGCTGCTGGTGCGCGAGACCCTCGATGCGGTTGTCGAAGGAGAGGACAGCACGATTCTCGGTGGGGTGGCGCGGCCGTATAACACTCCGCTCTTTCTCTACTCGAATGGAGTTCTCGGAGCGACGAGCGACTCGCTCCTCGACGAGCTTTCTCCAGCGGGTCGTACTCTTCCCGTTCCCGTATACCTGAGCGTAGCCGCACACGGCGAGCTGCACGCGAACTGGCAGCAGAGTGTCGGCTCGGCGCAGGTACTGTTCGCCTATCGCGCGGCATCAGGGCCGGAGCATGAGCGGTACGTGCTCGCCGCGCCGGCGCGGATCGATGAGCTGACACTCGACAGGCGCCGCCGTGATCTCGCAATTCTGGTGGCTTTTGCGACCGTCATGGGCGCGCTCGCCGCCCTTTGGCTGAGCGGAGTCGCCGCGAAACGTCTCGCCCGCGACCTCGAGCTGAGCAGAATAGAAGTCGCACGCGCTGAAAGAATTCTCGCGTGGGGCGAGATGGCGCGTCAGGTGGCGCACGAGATCAAGAATCCTCTCACGCCGATCCGCCTCGGAGTCCAGCATCTCAGGCGCGCACGCAAGGATTCACGGGTGGATTTCGATCGCGTACTCGATGACAACGTGACACGCATTCTCTCGGAGATCGACCGACTCGACGAGATCGCGCGGGCCTTCAGTCGTTACGGCTCGGCGCCGTCCGAGCTGCCGCCCCCGGAGAGCATTGACGTGGCGGCCATATTACGCGATGTAGTGGCGCTCGAAAAAATGGGAGTGGGCGAAGTGACGTGGACGCTGGCGGGCGCCGAGACGCCCGCTCTTGCCGAAGCGCGCGGTGATGAGCTTCGCGACGTGCTGCTCAACGTCTTCGAGAACTCGCGCCTCGCTCGCTCGCGAAAGGTTGACGTGCGACTCATCCGGATTCCGAGGAAAGTGAAGATCGAAATCTCAGACGACGGATCAGGAATCGACCAGGTGGACCTGCCGCGCGTGTTCGAGCCGCATTTCTCGACGCGGACGACTGGAAGTGGACTCGGTCTCGCGATCAGCCGGCGGTTTCTCGAGTCGTGGGGCGGGACGATCGAGATCCTGAGCGGAGAGGGCAAGGGCGCGCGCGTGGTCTTGACACTTCAGTCAGCCGCGTGAGCGATCCGCGAAGGACTCCGGCCGGAGGAATGCGGCTCAAACCGTCGCTGCCTCAACACATCAGCGGCTGGCAGCTGCCGCCCGGATGGGAGTGGGGGGAAGACGGCCTCTTCGGTGACCAGCGCCACTACCAGGAGCTGATTGACGGACTCGGCAGATCACTGGCACTTGTCACCGCGCCCAATCCTGCGTACACGGGGTGGCTGCACTCCGAGGCGCAGCACCTGGCGCATCGGAGTCATCCGTCGATTCCAACCACTTACCACTACTGGACGGAACAACCGGAGAGCAGGCGCGGTCCCGGTTACCTGAGGCGGTGGATAACCGGAGAATCGGTGCGGGCGCACCTGTCGCGTCTCGGGGCGGCGGAAATCCCTTACGTTCTGCAGGTGCTTCGGGGTGCGGCATCGACCCTGTCGTATCTGCACGACAGCGGAACGAGTCACGGAGCGCTGAGCGCCGACACGGTCTGGGTGACTCCCACCGGCAGGCTCTGGATGCTCGAATGGCAATGGGCGATTCCGCGCCGCGACATTCCCAATGGCCTGAGGCCGAACCGCGAGCGGACGGCCGCCGACGGCACGCGTGTCTCGTTGACGGAGCCGCCGGAATGGAGCGGCGGGGAATGGGCGCCGACTGCAGCGACCGATCAATGGCAGCTCGCGGCGATGTGCTTCGCCGCGTTGACAGGCGAAGATCCACCAAGCGTGGACATTCCACCGGTACGACTGATGCGCCCCGAGTGTCCAGCGAGCGTCGCGACGGCAATCGATCGCGCGCTGCTGCAGAATCCCGATGAGCGCTTTCACTCCATCGCGGCGTTCCTTCGCGTTGCCGATCGTGGATACGTGAGCAAGAGCACTTTCGTCATGCCCGAGCCGGAGAATGGCGCGCCCGTGACGGAGCTGTCTCACGAATCGCGGGTGCGGTGGGCTCTTGGCGACGATTACGAAGTTCTCTCCGATCTCGGATCGGGGAGCTTCGGACGCGTGTGGCGCGCGCGCGATCTTTCTCTCGAGCGGGAAGTCGCGATCAAGGTGCTGCATCCTCACATCGCTGTCGACGGCCGCGCCGTCGGTGCATTCTGGCGCGAAGCGAAGCTCGCCGCCCAGCTCGCGCACCCGGCGATCGTGCCTATCTACGACTGGGACAGCCGCGGCGATCTGTCGTGGTACACGATGGAGCTGGCCGAGGAAGGATCGGTGGCGAGTCTGATCGAGCGGTCGGGACCGCGCACGTTGAGCGAGATTGCCGAACCGGTGGAGATGGTGCTCGAAGGCCTCTCGGCTGCCCACGCGGTGGGGATAGTGCATCGCGATCTCAAGCCCGAGAACATTCTCATCGATCGCTATCGCCGATGGAGAATCACCGACTTTGGAATCGCGAACGCCACCGGTGAAGAAATCACCGGCACGACGGGAACGCCGGCGTTCGCTGCTCCCGAGCAGCTCCTGGGAGAGCCGCAGGGTCCGACCGCCGACCTATTCGCTCTCGCGGGGATCGTCTTGTTCGCTCTCTCCGGCGCACCGCCATTCGGCGACGGGGATCCGCAGGCGATCCTCGCGCGACAGCTCACCGAGAAGATCGATCTCTCGTCGTGTCCGGCACCAGTAGCAGAGTGGCTGCGCACCGCGCTCTCGCCGAATCCGGAGGATCGTTTCAGCGATGCGAACGCGATGAAGCAGGCATGGCGTGAGGCTGTGCGCCTGTCGTTGCGCAGAGAGCGGAGTGGATGGTGGCGCCGCTCCGCATCATGACGCCTTTTTTTATCGTCCTGGCGATGATATTTTACAACGCGTGAATACACAGGCTCCCATACCTGAATCCGGGCCGGCGTCACCGTTAGAGCGT
>JAHFCS010000211.1:0-1195 GCA_023249395.1 Gemmatimonadota bacterium | reverse complement strand
GTTTGTATTTTACTACGCGCGAATACACAGGCTCCCATACCTGAAATCCGGACTAGCGTCATCGTTAGAGTGGCTTTGAACTTGCAAGCGCTTATGAAGCGCAGTCGGACAGGTTGCGCAGGTTGATCCAAATCGTTGGCGGACATATGTTTGCCAAGCTGTGGCTCTAGTCGCGGAATCGTGGTTTGGTGAGGCAAGTGTCTGGCGCGAAAGGATTTTCTTGCTATGATTGTCGGGCGGGCATCCGCGCCTTTTTTTGTGGCGTCGCGGGCTCTACCGGCATGCATCCTGCCTAATGGCAGACGCGGTCATTGGTCCCGGTTGAAGTTGCGGTATCCACCATTCAAAGAGGTAATCACCATGTTGAGAAGGCGTTGGACCGTCTGCGCAATGACGGCCTTGCTCTTCGGCGGAACGGCCGCGGCACAGGCGCCGGGCACGCTGTTGTTGGGCGGCTTTGGGCAGTACACGAAGTTCGATGACGCGTTGAAGCTCGATAAAGTGTTCGGTGTTGGGGGCCGGATCGGCGCTTTCTTTGCCCCGAACTGGAACCTCGAAGCCGAAAACTCCTATAACCGCCCCGAGCAGCTGGGAGCCGGCCAGACCGACAAGATCTGGTATGGCCCTGTGTCAGCTCGTATCCGCTACAGCTTCCCGATCGCCAACACGGCGGCGTTCCATCTCGGCGCCGGTGGTGTGATCAGCGGCTACGCCGGCTATGAGCCGGATGAGCCCTCTGCTTCGGAGCTGATACCAATCCGCCAGAACAAGCGCGGATACAACTACGGCATCGAAGGCGATGTCGGCTTCAGCATCGGCATGGGCGCGATTGCGCTCCGCGTCGATGGTATCGCCGACTACATGCCGAACGGCTCGCCGCGTATCGGTGGAACGAGCAACCTTGGATATGAGTCACACACCAATTTGCGCGCTCAGGCGGGGTTGGAGTTCCACCCGGACCTTGCCGCGCTTTTGGGCGGCGACATGCTGGCGAACGCCTCGGGACCGTGGGCCCCGATGCAGTGGTGGGACGAGATGCCGGAAGCCGCTCTTCCAGGAACACTGGAAATCGGTCCATTCGTTCAGTACACGCACTTCGGCGGCGGCAGTGATTCCAACATCCGCGAGGGCGCACCTGGCAACCCGGACGATCACGTCGGCTTCGGCGGACGCGTCGGCGTATTCCTCACCGATA
>JAHFCS010000210.1 GCA_023249395.1 Gemmatimonadota bacterium | reverse complement strand
GGCGTCACTGAGGACCAGCAGCTCCGATCCCGAACGTGCAGCCGCTGCCGCGGAGACGCATAACGCCTCGATCGCGCTCTCCAGCGCCCGGGCGCCTTCCGCCGCACGGAACAGCGCCGGGAGTATCGTGGGTCGCAGTTGCGACTCGGAGAGTGCGGCGAATGTTGCGGCTGTGAGCACCGGCTGCTCGATGCGGATTTGCCGCGCGTGCTCCGGCGTCGCGTCGAGCAGATTTCGTCTCGGGCCGAGGTTCATGCCGAGCGACATCACGAGCTGCTCGCGAATCGGGTCGATTGCCGGATTCGTGACCTGTGCGAACTGCTGTCTGAAGTACCCGAAGAGCAGCTGCGGTCGTTCGGACAGCGCGGCAGGCGGAGTGTCGTTGCCCATTGATCCGATCGGCTCTTCACCGGTAGTGGCCATCGGCGCGAGGAGCATCTGAAGGTCCTCCCCCGTGTAGCCGAATACCACCTGCTGTTGCGTCAGCTCCCGCGGGTCGGGCTGCGTGACGGAGACTGCGTCGCGCTCCACCAGCCGAATCCGCTGCTCCGCGATCCACCGCTGATATGGATGCAGCCCCGCGAGCTCCGATTTCAGCTCGCCGCCGTCCACGATGCGACCTTGAGTGGTGTTAACGAGGAGCATGTTCCCCGGGCGCAGCCGGCCCTTCGCCCTCACGTTTTCGATAGGGACGGGAAGCGCGCCAGCCTCCGACGCGAGAATCACGAAATCGTCATCGGTGACGACGTACCGTCCGGGGCGGAGGCCATTGCGATCGAGCATTGCGCCGATCCGGCGGCCATCGGTGAAAGCGACGGCGGCGGGTCCGTCCCACGCTTCCATCAAGGACGCGTGGAACTCGAAGAACGCACGTCGCTCCGGCGGCATGTTCACGTCGCCCTCCCACGCCTCCGGGATGAGCATCATCATCGCGTGTGGCAGTGACCTCCCCGCCTGTACCAGAAGCTCCAAGGCATTGTCGAGGGAAGCCGAGTCGCTCTGACCCGCGTCGATAAGCGGGAACAGCTCGTGGATGTCGGGGAGTCGAGGAGAGGACATCTGCTCCTCGTGGACGCTCATCGAGCGCAAGTTTCCACTCAGCGTGTTGATCTCTCCGTTGTGGCAGAGGAAGCGATACGGATGCGCGCGCGACCAGGATGGGAATGTGTTTGTAGAAAAGCGGGAATGGACGAGCGCCAGTCCACTCGCGGCGAGAGGGTCGACGAGGTCGGGGTAGAACGCTCCGAGCTGCGTCGGACCGACGAGTCCCTTGTACACGATGGTCCGGGAGGAGAGACTCGCCACGTACGTTTCCTCCTCCTCCGCCGTAACGGTAAGGCGACGCGCAGTCTTCTCGATGTTGCGGCGAATCACGTAAAGTGTGCGCTCGAATGGCGAGCCCTCGTGCGCGTCGAGGTCCACACCCTCCGGGACGAGGAAGAGCTGGCGAATGCACGGACGCGTGCGTCCCGCTGCCAGACCGACGTGCTGCTCGTTCACCGGGACGTCGCGCCAGCCAAGGGGGCGACATCCGTGCGCCAGCGCGATCGCCTCCACCTCGCGCTCGACGGTGAGCCGAGTCACGCGATCGCGAGGAAGGAAGAACATCCCTACGCCATACTGGCCGGCTTCCGGAAGCGCGATGGAGCTTTCCGCGCTTGCGGCGCGAAAGAAAGCGTGCGGGATCTGCAGGAGCATCCCTGAGCCGTCACTCGAGCTCGCGTCGCTGCCCACAGCGCTGCGATGGTCGAGATTCGCGAGGAGCAACAACGCATTGTGCACAACTTCGTGCGACCTCGCGCCCCGCAGATGTGCAACGAATCCCATCCCGCACCCATCGTGTTCACGGGTCGGGTCATACAGTCCCTGAGCGATGGGCATCGACACCGCATTTCGCGACGGTCTTCCGAACATACGCGATCAATGTGCGATCGCGGCGCCTGTATCAAGAAGAATTTCACCGCCTTTTGTCGCTCGCAGTTGCAAAAGAGCAGCGGATTTGTCGGCGAGAGGGTGTTCGTCGCCTCGGAATCGAAAAACGGACTATCCCACGCGCGGCGCCGCGTAGCTCGGCGCTGCGACGAGCGCGATGGCGCCGAGCAATCGATATTCGGTGAGCGCGCGATCGGCAAGCACGGGGGTCGCGCGCGCGGCCTCGGTAATCGTTCCCGCCACGAGCGCCTCCCGCATTGGCCCTTCGATGAGATCCCAGGCCGCGGTCACCTCTCCGCCGAGATAGATGCGCTTTGGGTTGATCGCACTCACGACGGCGGCCAGTCCACGACCAATCTCCCTGCCCGTTGCGGCTAGCGCCGCCTCCGCCGCCCGCTCTCCACGCTTGGCCCGGCGCACGATCTCTTCAATGGGAGGCAGTGGACCGCGGCGCGGCCCATCGACGCGCGAGTTCTTGGCTCCGGCTACCTCGGAAATGTATCGCATGCTCGTCGCCGCGTTACATGCGAACGCCTCCCAACATCCACGTTTTCCGCAGGCACACAGCGGTCCGTACGGGTCCAATGAGACATGGCCGAATTCACCCGCTGTGTGCGCCTCGCCGCGGAGTACCTCGCCGCCGATCACCATGGCGACACCGACGCCGTCCGACACACTCACATACGCAAAGTTGTTCACGGTGCGAGAGTCGCCGGCCAATGACCAGAGATGCGCCAGCGCACACGCAATCGGCGCGCTCTCGACGATCACCGGAATGCCGACGTGCGCGGCAAGCGCGTCACGGAGATCGACGTCACGCCAACCGAGACGGGGCGCGTAGAGCACGCGTCCGCCGCGGCGGTCTACCATTCCAGGAACTACGACGCCGATGCCGTGGCAGGTGGCTGCCGTGCCTGGTGATGTTTCCGCCGCGAGCAGCCGATTGATCCGGACACCGAGCTCGCGCACCAGGTCATCCGGTCGTGACGGCGTAGGAAAAACCTCTCGTTTCAACACCGTTCCACCGAAGTCCGCCAGCACAACCGACGTATGAGTCGGGCGGATATCCACGGCGGTGGCCAACCGGCCGCTCGTCCGAATTCGAAGCAGCATCGGCCTGCGTCCTCGAGCCGCGACCGCGGTGCCACTCTCGATCACCTCGCTACTCTCCAGGAGCTCGCGAACGATCAGCGTGAGCGACGCCCGACCAACTTTCATGCGCCGCGCCAGCTCAGCGCGCGAGATCGGCTGATGCTCGCGGATCAGGTTGAGCACTATCGTTCGATTGATCTCGCGATAAGTCGACCGCGTCGCGAGCCGAAAGCTTCGTGTGTTGATCTTGCGCACTGCGTAACGCTGCTACACCGGGCGCGTCTCCGTAAGCTCCACCCGCTCCGTAGCAGGTGTCGGCCGCTCGCCGAGGAATTCGATCCACTGCGATTTCATCATCGGATAGTGCTTCGCGGCCTCGACCGATTCGATGAAGCAGTCCACAGTGCTCTCGAACCATTTCTGAAGCTTCGCATCCTTGAGCCTGCCGCTGGCGTCGAACGCCTCGTGCGCCTGCGCGAGTGAGAACATGTCGGGGTATACGCGCGCCCCAAGGTGCTCGAGCGGCACCCGCAGGGCCCAGAGTCCGCGATTGCCTCCGGCCATCGACGGCGACGCAGACATCACCAGGCCATGCCTGCCCTTGAGAGGTTGGGGGCGGTAACGCGAAACCCAGTCGATGACATTCTTGAGAATGCCGGGCATCGACGCGTTGTACTCCGGCGACGCGATGATAAATCCGTCGGTCGAGAGCAGGTTCGAGCGGAAGCGATCGGCGCCCGCGGGAATTCCGGCGCCGGTCTCAACATCCAGATCGTAGGAAGGACAGTCGAAATCCGCCATCCCGGCGCGAACCACGGTGCCTCCTGCTTCCTCGACGACACTGGCGGCGAGCGACGCGAGCTTGTCGTTGAGCGAGCCCTTGCGCAGCGAGGCGCCGAAAATCAGGTAGTTGGTGGAGCAACTTTTCCGAGCTGGCATGAGCGGATCTCCTGGTGTCTGCGCCTGGACGACTGAAGCGCGTGCATTCGCGCGCGTCCCCGGCGTCTGAGACAACACGATGCAGATGGCGTGCCCTCTCCAGCTTCACCCTGTCATGAACGCATTGCTTCGGTTGCCGAGGCCGTCGTCTGACGCCATAATTGCGATTCCGAACTCGGGGTTGAAAGGCAATGGCGACTCACAAGATCACGCGGCGCGATTTCGTCGCCGAAACCGGAAAGCTCGGGCTCGGCGTCATGATCGTGCCGAGGCACGTCCTCGGCGGAGTTGGATACCAGGCGCCGAGCGACACGCTCAACGTCGCCATTGTCGGGTTCGGCGGGATGGGCTGCGAGAACGCCCTCGCCCTGGCTCGCACCGAAAACGTCGTCGCCATCTGCGATGTGGACTTCGGCTACTCCGAGAAGAAAATGACGGACAAGCTCCAGGACGAGAGCGGAAAACCACGCGAAGGGAAGGAGCTTGCCGAGGGCCTCAAGCTGAATGAGCAGTTCAGGAAAGCCGCGCGCTATTCGGACTTCCGCGAGATGCTCGACAAGCAGCGCGACATCGATGGAGTCGTCATCGCGACGCCCGACCACCTGCATGCAGTGATTGCTGCGGCGGCAATGGATGCCGGAAAACACGTCTATCTCCAGAAGCCTCTCACGTATTCGGTTCACGAGGCCCGCGCGCTTCGCGCGAAGGCGCTCGCCAATCCGAAGCTCGCCACGCAGATGGGCAATCAGGGCCATTCGAGCGACGGGGCGAGGCTCGTCA
>JAHFCS010000209.1 GCA_023249395.1 Gemmatimonadota bacterium | reverse complement strand
GTCGCCGCCGGCAGCAGAATCAGGAACGGCACGGCAAAGCCCTGGCTCGACAGATAGACTGAGCCCGCGCGCTGGACCTCGACATTCCCTATTCGCGTCCAGTAGTTCATCGGCAGGCCGAACTCGTTTCCGGTCGTGAACGCCGCGACGTTGAGGAAGTCCTGGAAGTAAGCCGCCACTCCCAGAAGCACGAGCTTATCGGGCGTGACGAGGAACCACTCGACGATCGCGATCGAGCTCACGAGCACTGCGATGATATAAAGCCGGCGCAGCGTATCGGGATCGTCCGCAATCTCGGGGCTCGCCCTGCCCACGAAGTAGAGAAGGAGGAAGAAGGCGATGTCCCGCAGGCCGTAGAGCTCAGCCCCCTTGGGCAGATCGATTCGAAACAGAGCATGGCCCGTGGCGAAGAACGCGACGGCGATAAGAAGAAGCGACCCGACGGCAATATCGATCCACGAAACGGAAACCCGCGGACCCTTGCCGATCGCTGCGCGCACGATGACCAGAACAACCAATCCAATCACAGCGATCTCTTTCCACGCAGCCAATGCACGCACTGTGTCGGCCTGCAGTCCCAGTCCGCCGAAAAGCACGGCGACCATCAGGCTGTGGAATGGGAGGCCCCACGAAAAGACGGGGAGGGCGATACCACTGAAGAACGTTTTGCTGGGGAGAGCCCGATCAGTCATCGTCAAAAAAACTAACCAACAGGAAGGGGGATTGGGCACAGGCCTCGGTCGTAAAGCCGTTTTCGAAGCGCCAAGTCGCCAACATCCGACCCAACCGATGCGTATAACAGACAATCGAAGTCGCGTACCTAGAATGGCCAAGAAATGAATCGATTGAGCCTGTATTCCATTGCCGCCCTCACCCTGCTCCTGGCGGCGGCAATACCAACACCCGCAAGAGCTCAAGTAGGATCGAGCACCGACATCATCATTGGCCAGGTCCTTGGCCCCGAGGGACAACCAGTCGCCGGCGCCCGCGTCGAAGTCACGTCAACCGAAACGCAGATCAAGCGGACCAAGGTGACCGGGGCCGACGGGCGATACACGATTCTCTTTCCCGATGGCGGCGGGAGCTACATGCTCCAGGTCAACGCGATCGGCTACTCCCCGATGAGAATGAGCGTTGCGCGCCAAGCGGACGAAGACCGGCTCGTTGCCGACGTGAGGCTCGGCAGGACCGTGACCGTTCTCTCGAATGTCGAGGTCCGCGCCGCGCCGCGACGACCGCAGTTCGAGCGGCCCGAAGCGGGCTCGACGGAGCGCGGACTCCCTCCAGGACTCGTCAACCGGTTGCCGGTGGAGGCGGGCGATCTCAATGCTCTGGCGACACTCGCGCCGGGGGTAGTCGGAATCGCGGGAACTGATTCGACCGCTGCGTCCTTCTCAGTCGCCGGCCAACCGGCAAGTCAGAACAACATCACTCTCGACGGACTGAGTTTTGGAGCCGGCAGCGTGCCGCAGGAAGCGATACGCGGGACACGCGTCATAACGAATACCTACGACGTCGCGCGCGGGCAGTTCACCGGGGGACAGGTGGCAACGACGACGCGCGGCGGAACCAACGTCACGACCGGCGCTCTCAACTATTCTCTCCGCGATCCGTCGCTCGAGTTCGCGCAGGAAGAGGAGAACACGTTCGCGCAGAAATACACTCAGAACCAGCTCAGCGGCGGCTTCGGCGGCCCGATCGTGAAAGACAAGCTGTTCGCTTTCGGCGCGGCTTCGTTCACGAGGCGCACCGATCCCCTTCAATCGCTGCTCGCGGCCGATCCTCTCGCACTCCAGAGAATCGGCACCAACGGCGACTCCGTGCAGCGCTTCCTGAAGACACTCGACAGATACGGCCTCCGCCCGACATCGCCGCTCATCCCGGACGAGCGGCTGAACAACAACGCGTCGGCGATCGTTCGCGTCGATTACAGCCTCGGCGAGTCGCATTCGCTGATGCTCCGCGGTGACTGGCGGGGCTCGACGCAGGACGCGAGCAGGATATCGCCTTTCTCCGTTCCCCATAGCGGTGGGGATGGAAAGACATCCGGTGGTGGCGGCATGATGACACTGACGTCGCATTGGAGCGGCCTGATCAACGAGCTCCGAGTGTACAGGTCTGCCGACACTCGCAACGCCGATCCGTACCTGATGGTGCCAAGCGGGCGAGTCGTCGTCGCCTCCTCGCTGGCAGACGGGACCAGCGCGGTGTCGACGCTGCAGTTCGGCGTGAACCCGTCGCTTCCGCAGGAGTCGCACATAAACCTGACCGAAGCGAGTGACGAGATATCGAAGGTGTCCACCGGAGGCGCCCATCGTTTGAAGCTCGGCGGGCTTCTCAACGAACAGAGCTCATCAACCGGATCCTTTTCCAACGTCCTTGGCACCTACACATTCAATTCCCTGGCTGACTTCGACGCCGGGACCCCGGCCACGTTCACGCGAACGCTGTCAACGAACAAACGTGGAGCGCGAAGTGTGAACGGCGCCCTCTATCTGGGCGATTCCTGGCGCAGGACGCCGCGGCTCCAGCTGACGTACGGCGCACGCCTCGAGGGATCCACATATCCCGACGCTCCGGCGTACAACCCGGTTGTGGACTCTCTGTTCAATCGACGGACCGACCTGTTCCCCGCAGAGACGCACCTCAGTCCGCGTGTGGGCTTCACGTATTCCTATGGCGGCGCGTCCGAGCGCCAGACGCTTGGCAGCATCCGAGGCGGCTTCGGGGAATTCCGTGGTAGGGCGCCGGCGCAGCTTTTCGCGTCGGCTGCAGACGCCAATGGGTTGGCGAATGGCCAGGCGCAGCTCGTCTGCGTCGGACCGGCCGTTCCACCACCGGACTGGCCCGCGTTCCTTGCCAATCCGGCCTCTGTTCCCGCGAGCTGCAATGGTCCGAGCCAGGAGTTCGGAAACCAGAGACGCAACGTCACCGTGTTCGCTCCCGATTTCGCTGCACCGCGCGCATGGCGCGGCTCCTTTGGGATTAATCGGCGGATCGCGGAGCGTTACACGGTTTCCCTGGATGCCGCGTATTCACGTGGCGTCGCGCAGACGAGCGCAATCGACCTCAATTTCAACACGACTCCCAGATTCAACCTGGCGAGCGAAGGAGGCCGTCCGGTCTTTACGCCGGTAAACACCATCGTTCCAGGCACCGGAGTCGTCGCACTGAGCGGGTCGAGGCTCGAGCCGCGGTTTGGGGTCGTAAGCGAGATGAACTCGAATCTTCATTCGGATACGAGGCAGATCACGGGGAGCATCAATGGAATCACGACTCGGGCGATACTGTTCAGCGCCTCGTACACCTTCACTCGGTCGCGCGACCAGGCTCAGGGACTGTCGAGCTTCGGCAGTGGCGGCTTCGGCGGAGGTGGTGGCGGATCGACTTCGGGAAATCCGAATCTCGCCGAGTGGGGGACGAGCGACGTCGAGCGCCGGCATTCCTTCCTCGCGACGCTCACATGGCCGATCAAGCCGGCGATCGAGCTGACAGCGATCGCGCGCGTGAGCTCGGGTGGATTTTTCACGCCGCTCGTCTCGGGCGACGTCAACGGCGATGGACTGCGCAACGACAGGTCATTCATCTTCAATCCCGCGACCGCGCCCGACACGGCGCTCGGTAACGGAATGTCGCGGCTGCTGGCATCAGCGCCCGACCGCGCGAAGGAATGTCTCGGGCAACAGATGAGCAGCATCGCCGGACGCAACAGCTGCTCTGTGCCGTGGTCTCCGTCGCTGGATCTTCAGGTGAACCTCAAACCCGCTTCGTTCGGCCTGAACCGCAAGCTCACCATTTCGGTGCTCGGACTGAATACGCTCACGGGGATCGATCAGCTCCTGCACGGAAGCGATGATCTGCACGGCTGGGGTCAGCCCGCGTTCCCCGATCGAACGCTGCTCTATGTGCGTGGCTTCGACCCTCAGGCGCAGCGCTTCATCTACCAGGTCAACGAGCATTTCGGCGCGGCCAGCGGTTCGCGTAGCGCCTTCCGCGTTCCGTTCCAGCTTGCGGTGCAGGCGAGGTTGACCCTGGGAGTCGATCCGGCGCGCCAGCAGATGAATGTCGTCTTCGGAGGGGCCGGAGGGCGTCGTCCATCCGTCGCCGACTTCCGCGAGCGGCTCGCGCGCGCCGTGCCGAACACTTTCAGGCAGATACTCGATCTGAATGATTCTCTGAAGCTCGAGCTGACGCCGGACCAGCAGGCGCACCTCAAGGTGGCGGGTGATTCACTCCAGGCCAAAGCGGACACATTGGTCAGCGCGCTGGCGCAGACGCTCGGCAACGCGGAAAAGAACGCCGACCCGATGCAGCTCGGAATGAAAATGCGCGGCCGCATACAGGAGGGTGGAGCGCTGGCCGAGAAGGCAATTGCCGAGGTGCAGAAAATCCTGACGCCGGAACAGTGGGCGAAAGTTCCGAAGAATGTGAAAGAGCCGTTGCAGGGACGGCAGGGAGGGGAAGGAGGATTCCGGGGACCCGATCGCTAGTGCTCGCCTCGGGATCTTACGGGCTCTCCTTGAGATTGGTGCTGCACACGGATCTGAGCGATGGCAGTGAGGCGGTGAGGCGGTGAGAACAACAAGAAATGGGGGGAACTGCACTCGCCGCGAAGGGTTTCGTGCGGTTGATGAGTAGTTGTAGTTAAACCAAAGAAGAAGGACCATCCTTCGAGAGGGTTTCAAGGCGGCGACCCGTTCCGCCTTTTGCTTTCCTCACCGTCTCATCGCCTCACTGGCGACGTGTA
>JAHFCS010000208.1 GCA_023249395.1 Gemmatimonadota bacterium | reverse complement strand
GGGTGGATGTATTTCGAATACGTGTCGCCACACACGGGAAGAACGCTCCGCATCCGCAGCGAATCAATCATCGATTTGGCAATCGCAAGCCCATATACGAATCCGGAACACGCCAACGTGATGTCGAATGCCGCAACGGACTTCGGCAGTCCCAGCCGGGCGTGAAGAAGCGTCGCGTTGGGAGGCATGATCTGATCGGGGGACTGCGTACAGAAAATGAGACCGTCAATCTCATCCTTGCCGTACCCGTCGAGCACCTCAGTGGCTGCTCGAAACGCGAGATCCGACGCGAGTTCATCCCGGGCGGCAAATCTCCGTGTCAGAACCCCCGTCTTCCGGGCGACCTGCTCCATTCTCCACTCGGGATGCGCGCGCTGAAAATCGTCGTTGGTGACGACGTGATCGGGCACGGCGTACTCGATTCGGGCGATTCGCGCGGAGATGCTCACGGCGCGATGGCGCGAATTTCAGAAAAGAACCGTCGCTCCAGTTCTCCGATCGTGGTGGGCCTTCCGTGACCGGGGAAAACCACGGTGGCCGGGGAAAACTCGTCGAACACCCGTTTCCTGGAAGCATGAAGGTCTTCCGGATTCAACCCCGGAAGCCTGCTCAGCTCCTTGGCCGCCTTGATCAATAAGTCTCCGGTGAACAGCGCCCCGCTCACCTCGAAAACGCAGCCCCCAGGCGTATGACCAGGTGCGTGATGGACTCTGATCTCGTGCGCACCAAAGTCGAGGCGATCGCCATCCGAGAGCTTCCGTTGTGCCCGTGGAGCGGCGAACGCTTCGGCGCCGAGGAACATCGCATATGAGTGTGCCGTTCTCAGGGTTTTTTCATCACCGGGATGACAAAAGAACGGAGGATCGCCAAACCGGCTCTGCACGAGAGCTGCTGAGGCGATGTGATCAACATGGGCATGCGTCGCCAGGATGGCGTCCACCGTGAGCCCGCGGGTCACGATTGCGTCGACGATGGCCGCCCCGTCGTATCCGGGGTCGATGACCACGCATGAGCCGCTGCCATCGCCGACGAGCACGAAACAGTTTTCCTTCCACCGGTTGGAGCAGAATTGCAGCACCTGGCAGTGTTCGAGGCGGACCGACTCCACGTCAATACGCTCCTCCGAGATACACGACCTGCGCCGTCACGGCGCCACTTGCCTTGCTCGAGAAGAAATCGATGACGTTCGTGATGTCTTCGAGCGTCGCCGCTCTCTTCTGAGGCAACCCCTGGAGCAGAGACATGAGCTTGTCCTTCGCGATGCCCCTCCACATGTCGGTTTCGATCGCTGACACGCCGAGCACGTTGCACGTAATGCCGTAGTCGGCGACTTCCTTGGCGAGAACTTGCGTGAATTGGGTGAGCGCCGCCTTCGACGCGGAGTACACCGCGCCGCCAGCGGGTCGCAGAGGAACCATCATGGAGCTCATGTTGACGATCCGCCCGTACTTCTGCTTCATCATGATGCGTACGGCCTCGCGGGATACAGTGAAACTACCCAGGAAGTTGGTCTTGAAGATGTCCTCGGCCGACGCCGTTGGCGTGAGGACGACAAACTGAGATGCCGCGATGGCGGCATTGTTGATCAGGACATCCAACTTCCCAAACTCCGATCGAATCGTCCCGAACGCAACGCGGACCTGCTGTTCGTCGCGAATGTCCACGGAAAAATGTCGGTAGTTGGCGAGCTTCAGGACTCCTGGCGATCGGCTGAAGCCGATGACTGACGCGTTTCGCGTCGCGAAGTGTTCCGCGAGCTTCGATCCAAGACCCTTGCTCGCCCCCGTGATCAACACAACCTGGCCGCGATACATGGTGTCAGCGTTCAGTCAGCAGCAGGTGGATATACCGTGTCAGAGTTTCAATCTTGCTGAATGGATTGACCTCCTGGGACATTGCCCGCTCGTCTGCGAGTGTGATGTCCTTATCGAACAGCTCGTGAAGTTGTTCTTCGAGATCAACGACGAGCGCGACCAAATCCATCGAATCGAGCGGCGAGTCACCTCCGAACAGATCGCTGGATGCGGTGAACGATGACGTCTCGTGCGCACCGTCTGCCGCCGCCTTCGACGCGGCGGCCAGAACCAAGCGCTCGATGTCTTTTATGGTTGCCTGCATCAAGTCCTCCGACTGTTTCCTGATCATCAGGCTCGAGGTGGCCATTGTGCGCGTCCGCACGATTCGGGCGCAAGAAAAGCTAAATACCCGGCCGCATGCGGCCTCGAATGCCCCGCACCGTGTTGCTGTGGCTGGCCCCGCTGATAAGTGTCGGGATCAGGCTCGAGCGTTCCCCGAAAACAAAATACATTCATTCGGCTGCTGGCGCCTTGAGGAACGATACCCAACGCCCCTCGCGGTCAGGAGCCGAGCCGCGCGGCTTAAGAGCGGCGGCGTCGATAGCAGTATAAATTGTCCCCGCAATCGCCGCCGCAGTAACCAACCGGCGCCGAGCCCTTTATGAATTTGATTTATGAGCGTCTAATGAAAGGTGAAGACTTCGTCATGAAACAAATACTCGCGGCGCTGTCCGGGCCGGAGGCCTGGGCCTGGTGAAATTGAGCACTCCCCTCAAGTCATTGAACCGCTATGCGCGGATGGCGGCGCACATTGCGATTCAGAAGTCCCCGGCGTCAGTCCAGGCGCTCTTCAGCCACACGGAAGAGAGTCGCAAGCGGAAGATGGCCAGGCTCTACACGCGGGGCCGGCCGATTACAACGTCAGAGGGGACGCTCCTCTTCTGGGTGCCCGGCGGCATGCCCCTCCTCCTGCACGTCGAGGCCTCGATAGCCGCCGAGATGAAGCTTCGCGGCTACAATGTCCACGCGATTATCTGCAACGCCCCATACCGCGGTTGCACGATCCGCACGCTGCAGGAAGGAATCCCGGTCGAGAAGTGGGCGGACGTCTGCACCGGCTGCGTCAAGAAGACGAGCACGATGCTCGAGACGATGGGGATCCCCTACTCGTACAACGGAGACTTCGTAACCGAAGCCGAGCGCGACGAGTTCTGGGCGCGTACGGCAGACGTCACCTGGGGAAACCTGGATAACCTCTGCTACAAGGGGATCAACGTCGGCAAGAACGTTCGGTCATCGATCGTACGTTATCTTCAGGGCGCGCCGCTCGAGGGCAACGAAGCGGCAATCCGCGAGTACGCTTTCAGCGGATTGGTCTCCGCCTGCGCGGCGGAACGCGCGCTGAAGCGATTCAAACCGTGGCGCGTGTTCATGTCGCATGGCGTCTATGTGGACTGGGGGCCGGCGCTCCACCGCGCTCGCTCTCTCGGAATTCCGGTTACGGCGTGGAAGTCATCGTACCTTCCGTGGCATTTCTACATGCGGGATGTCACCGACCCGACGCGCATCGACCTGAAGAAGTTCAGCGCGGAAACCTGGGATGAGATACGAAGGACCGATTTGACTCCGCAGCAGAACGCGCGCCTCGACAAATTCTTCAAGGATCGCTACGAGAAGCAGATAACCTTCGATATGAAGGAGCCGAAGGACTACAGGACCGACATCAGCGATATCAAGGCGAAATACGCGCCAGGCGACAAGCCGGTGTGGGCTGTTCTCGCCCACATCAACTGGGACAGCGTTCTGGACTATGCTCCAATGGCGTATCCGGCATTCGACGACTGGATGCTCGACACGATCCGGGAAGCGATCGAGATTCCCGAGATCCAGTGGCTGATCAAGATCCACCCCGTTGAGGCATGGAACAAGATCGCGAGCGGTGTGCACTGTCTGATCGAAAAGAACTTCCCAACGCTGCCCGACCACGTCCGCGTCATCCCCGCAGAAGAAGACATAAGCCCGACCAACATGTTCGAGCTCATGGACGGAGGTGTAACCGTCTACGGAACGTCCGGGCTCGAGCTGGCGCTTCTCGGAAAGCCGGTGATCCTGGCGGGCGAAGCGCACTATGGCGGCCGGGGCTTCACCCACGAAGGGCTGACACCGGCAGCCTACCGCGACCTCCTGCGTCGCGCGCCATCCCTCGGCCGGCTTACCGAGGAGCAGCGGACGCTGGCCCGCAAGTACGCGTACTCGCATTTCATCCAGCGACAGGTTCCGATGGAAGTCCTCCACGATCCGAAGTTGAAGTGGTGGAACCTCCAGCACGAGAAACGCGACCTGTTGCTGCCGGGCAATGATCCATTCATGGATTTCATATGCGAAAGGCTGATCGACGGTCGTGATTTCAATATGGACGATGCCCTTGTCGCCCTTTCAGAGCGTGAGCTCTCCCGGAGCTGACTTGCTGAGGCCGTAGGCCTCCGGAAACATCAGGGCTACTTCACGACTCCCAGCATCTCGAGGATCGCTGTCGCCGCGGCGTCGGCTCCTTTCCCCGGGTTGTATAGGAGCATGCCTGACAGCTCGCGGCGTTTTTGCGAGCCCTCTTCAGGATTTGCGAGGCAGCGCTCGACTGCCGTGGCCAGCTCCGAGACGTGGTCCACGACAACACCAACGTGCCTTCCCGCGTTCGCCCTGGGATCGTTCCGGACATAGTCGGGATCGGAGTTGTACGCCGGGAGCCTGAGTGTCTTTTCGAAGTACTCGGGACAGTCGATGTAGATAACCGGCTTGTCCAGAACGATGAACTCCAGCGCGACGCTGCTGAAGTCCGTCACCAGGACGTCGCTTGCGACGAGAAGCGGATCGATCTGAAAGCTGGTGACGTGCCTGAAGCGAGGGTTGCTCTCGAACGGGCGAAACCGCTCCACCCAGTCCACGCCTCCGGCATA
>JAHFCS010000207.1 GCA_023249395.1 Gemmatimonadota bacterium | reverse complement strand
CGCCGCCTCCAAACCCACCGCCGCCCCATCCTCCACGCGACCTGCCACCGGAAGGCATCGACAACAAAAGTGGCAGGAGGCAGCCACTGCATCCGCTTTGCCTGCCTTTCCCCTGCGCCCTTCGGCTGGCGTTGGAAAGGATCGACAACACCACGAAAAAGATGATGAAAAAGACGAACGGTGGAATTCCGCGACTCTCTGGCCTGGAAATCTGAACGGGCTCCGGCGGAGCCAGCGTGCTGTCGAGAGTGAAATGGAATTCGCCAGCGAAGCGCTGCGCCGTACGAAGCGTCACCAGCTCGAGTCCCGTTGCGTAGTCACGCTGGCGGAATGCGGGAGTCGCCTCGCGGCAGATGTCCCCGGCCGTCGCGTCAGTGATGAATCCTTCGGTCCCCTGACCGGTGGCGATAAAGCACTTGCCACGGCCGTCCGAGCTGGTCTCCCTGGGCACGAGCAAAATCACGGCGCCGGCGTTACGCGTCGGATCGCCCGGATTCCCTATTTTCCCGACTTTCCACTCTCGCCCGATCTGCAGCGCGACGTCGGCCGCTTCCTGCTGGCCGATGTCGCTCAGTGTCACTACTGCAATCTCGCCGCGGGATTTGGTCCGGACATCTTCGGCGATGCGAGTGATGCGCTCGATCGTCGCCGGGTCGAGGATGTGAGCGAAGTCGTTGACCAGCCCCGTCGGAGGCGGAATCGAAAGCTTGGACTGGCTGGCGGCGGGGGCCGGCGCGCCGACGATCATGGCCGAAAGGAGAAGAATCAGCGCGCGCCACGCCCCGAGCCTACGCGCTGTTCCGCAACTGGAATTTCGAGCTATCCTGATTATCGTGCCTCCACCCTTGATTTCAACGCCACCTCCGGCACCTATTTACGAGACCATGTCAAATAAAGTCAATTTCAGCGCGGCCGTGTACGCCGCAATGGCGGTTCTCGCGTGCAGCCCGTCAGGATCGGCCCCGCCGGCGAGTGACACCGCCCCTGTGACGAAGGCCACCGCAGCAGCTCCTGCTCCAGCCGACCCCCAGGTCACCGCCGCCGACAAGGGACGCATCGCAGGAGATGCCAACGCAAAAACCTGGCTCATCGTCGCAAGCGATTTTCAGTGCCCGTTCTGCAAGCAGTGGCACGACGAGAGCTACAAGCTTATCTACGACGAATACGTACGTCCGGGAAAGATCAAAGTTGCGTATGTGAACTTCCCGCTCAACCAGCATCAGAACGCCATGCCGGCTGCGGAGGCTGCAATGTGCGCATCGGCGCAGGGAAAATTCTGGCCGTTCCACGAGGCGCTTTTCGCGACGCAGAAGCAGTGGGAAACGCTTCCCTCGCCCGCCGCGGTCATGGATTCGATCGCCGGGGCAGTAGGTCTCGACAAGGCGGCGTGGAATCAATGCCTCCAATCGGGAAAGATGAAGCCGCTGATCATCGCGGACCGCGACCGGTCAGCCTCAGCCGGCGTTCAGTCGACGCCGAGCTTCCTTATAGGAGGCCGGATGCTGATTGGCGCTGTGCCACCGGACAGTCTGCGCGCCGCACTCGACGCTGAGATCGCGAAGAACAGCGCCGCGGCGCACTGACGTCGCCGGGCCGTCGGCCCTAGCCGCGCTCAGGACACGATGAATCCGCTCGTAAGAATTCCATACGCCGTGGCCGGGGTGCTCGCCCGCGCGCTCGCCGGCGTCGCCCCCGCCGGCGAATCGAAGACAGCGCGCGCGCTGAGGGCGCGGCGCGGCATCAACAAACGCTACGAGGAATGGGCCAAGCACAGTCGCGATCCTTCGAGGCCACTGCTGTGGATTCACGCACCATCGGTGGGCGAGGGACTTCAGGCGCTGCCAGTCATCCAGCTTTTTCGTGCCCGCCACCCAGAAGTACAGCTCGCCTATACTTTTTTCTCGCCGAGCGCGGAGCGCTTCGCGCCGACCGTCGGCGCCGACTTTCACGACTATCTGCCATTCGACACCGCGCGCGACGCAGCAAGGACGCTCGACGCGCTTCGTCCGTCAGCGCTCGTCTTCAGCAAGCTCGATGTCTGGCCGCTCCTAGCGGAATCCGCCGCCAGGCGTGGAGTGATGCTGGGAATGGTGAGTGCAACGATGCCCTTCTCTTCCCTCAGGAGCTCACGCGCGGCGCGCCTCGCTCTTCGCGACGCCCACGCTGCTCTCGACACCGTCGGCTCTGTGTCCGACGCCGACGCCGTACGCCTCGTCGAAGCCGGCGTGCGGCCCGAACGCATCACGCTCACCGGCGACACGCGGTACGACCAGGCGTGGGCGAAAGCGGAAGCGGACTCGACGGAACAGAGGACGCTGCTGAATCCTTTGCGTGCAGCACGCTTCACCGTGGTCGCCGGCTCGACCTGGCCCAGCGATGAGGAGCGGCTCCTTCCAGCGTGGATGGAAGTGAAAGCCACACATCCCGATGCCCGGCTGGTAATCGCTCCGCACGAGCTGACGGGCAAACATCTCGAAGCAATCGAGACGTGGGCGCAATCGCACCGTCTGTCATTTGCCCGACTCGGTGCCTCGGCGGCGTCGAGCGCCGAGGTAGTGCTCGTGGATCGCTACGGCGTACTCGGGGATCTGTACGCGCTCGCCGACGTCGCGTATGTCGGCGGCGGTTTCAGAGACGCAGGGCTCCATTCGCTTCTCGAGCCTGCGGCGTTCGGAGCGCCGGTGATCATTGGGCCGCGGCACGAGGACAATCGCGACGCGAGGCACCTTGTCGCGAGTGGCGGCGCATTTCGGTGCGCAGATGCAAATGCTATCGTGGGTCGGATCAGTCGGTGGATCGAAGCACCCGACACCCTCACCTCCGCCCGCGCGGCGGCACGCGAAGTGGTTCGTGACGGACTAGGTGCCGCGGAGAGATCGGTCGAGCTGGTCGAATCACTGATGGGATTTGCCCGAGTAGCGGGTAGCGGGTAGCGGGTACCGGGCAGCGGGTACCGGTGACCGGGCACCGGGCATCAGGAAACTATGAGTGTCTCGACTGGAGGGGATACCGGCCCCGGCGCCGGCGGGTGCAGGAAGAATCCCTGCACCAGATGCACTCCCAGCTGCTTCACCGACTCGTACTCCTCGGCGCGCTCGACTCCCTCGGCGATTACCTTGGCTCCCTGATCGTTGGCGAAGCGCACCATCGTCTCGACCAGATTCTGCTTGATGAAATTCTCGTCGATGCAGTTGATGAGCGAGATATCGAGCTTGATGAAATCGGGCTCGAGATTGGCGATCGAGCCAAGTCCGGCGTAGCCGCTGCCCGCGTCGTCCACCGCGAAGCGATATCCGCGGTCGCGGAAATCCTTGAGACGCCCGCGGAATTTCGGGTAGTCCTTGATCGCTGTCCGCTCGGTGATCTCGAGAACGACTCGCGACGGGTCAGGAACGTCGAGGTCCATCTCGGTGAACGCCGGATCGGTGAAATCGTGCGGATCGACGTTGATGAACAGTAGCTCGCCCTTCTTCAGCCGGTCCTTCATGCCGAGTATTGCGGTGTTGCGGCAGAGCCGGCTCAGCTCCCAGATCATGTCCGACTGAGCGGCGACTTCGAACATCACTTCCGGCCGGCGCATGCTGCGCATCGTCCCCCGCGCGAGCGCCTCGTAGCCGAAGATTTCCTGCGTGTCGGTGACGACGATCGGGTGGTAGTCGATGTAGAGCGCGCCGGTTCGCAAAGTCTCGCGAAGGTCGGCGCTCTTCCGTGCCAGCTCCCGCTGTTCGACGCTGTTGGACGACGTGGCCGCCTCGCGGATGCCGCGATAGATCTGTCGCTCGAGCCGGATCTTCGGGTCGTAGTGAATGTGAGCCCGGCCGACGTAGGTGTCGAACAAAGCGGCGATCGATTCGCCGTACTGCTCTTCGACGCGGGTCGAGATGAACTGGTGCAGGCGGATCGTAAGGTCGGTGATCTCCTCGTCGGTCGGCACCGGCTTGTCCGGCTCGGGAATGTGGAAGAGGATAAAGTCGTCGTCGTTGACGAAGCTCACCATCACCTGCGACGACGCGAACGGACCCTCGCGAAAGAAATCGCGCATCGCCTCGGTCGTCGTCTCGAGGATCTCATCCAGCCTCTCCCAGCCGTAGATCTCCTCGATCTTGGCGTAGCGGTCGAAATTGAAGTAAAGAATTACGAGCTCGCCGCGCTCCTGAATCGGCTTTCTGAGCACCTCGAGCGCGGCCGACACGGTTGGGACCTTTTCCTGGGCCGCGCGGAAGAGCTGCCGGTAGCTCGGCAAAATCAGCTCGCGGGTGCGAGTCGCGCCGCGTTCCGCTCCACGACCTTGGCCAGGGCCGCCAGCTCGAACGGCTTCTCGACGAAGTCGTCGGCGCCGGTCTCGAGTGCTTGGCGCTTGTTCATCCAGTCCTGCAGCGCAGTCACCATGATGACGCGGATGGACGAGCCGAGCGTAGGGTGGTTCTTCATCTCGCGGCAAACCTGCCATCCGTCGCGGCCCGGCATCATCACGTCGAGCAGGATGATCGAAGGTTTCTCGCGCTCGAAAGCGCGCATCGCTTCGTCGCCGTCGTACGCTACCGAGATCGGATATCCACGCGCCTCGAGGTAGTCGCGGATGATATGGGCGTTGTCCTGATTGTCGTCAACGACAAGGATCGATGGAAGCTTGGAGTCAGACATTGGTCCTACGTTGACAGGATCGAAGCCCAAGAGCAAGTGCTGGGGGTAGCTGCCTTGCACACCTCGGAAGAAAAGCGCACCCTCTTCAATTCAAAGAGGGTGCGCTTTCTACAATCAACCTACTCCTGAGACCTCAGAGC
>JAHFCS010000206.1 GCA_023249395.1 Gemmatimonadota bacterium | reverse complement strand
GCAACGCCCACGTCTGTCCCTACACCAGGATCATCGGCGTCGACCGCGACGGCTGCTTCGCGGACTACATCACGATGCCCGCGACGAATGTATGGCACCTCGACGACTCGATCAGCTACGACGTCGGCAGCATCCACGACCCGATGGGCAATGCATTTCACACCGCACTCACCGCTGACATTCCGGGTGCGACGGTTCTCATCACCGGCTGTGGTCCCATCGGAATCTTCGCTGCCGGTATCTGCCGCGCGGCAGGCGCGTCGCGCGTCATCGCATCCGACGTGAATCAGAAGCGCCTCGATCTCGCCCGCGCCATGGGCGCGCACGACGCAGTGACGCCGGATCAGGTTGAAGCTGCTGTCATGTCGGCCACCGGCGG
Source organism: Gemmatimonadota bacterium (assembly GCA_023249395.1). GTDB lineage: Bacteria > Gemmatimonadota > Gemmatimonadetes > Gemmatimonadales > Gemmatimonadaceae > UBA4720. Next base: position 4,455 of record JAHFCS010000206.1, on the reverse strand, counting down.
ACTGGGAGTCGATGTGGTTCTCGAAATGTCAGGCGTGCCCGCCGCGATCCACCAGGCGTTCGCTTTCGTAAGAGTCGGCGGACGCATCCAGATGCTCGGCATTCCCATCAAGCCGATCGAGCTCGACCTGCCGCGCGAGGTGATCTTCAAGGGACTTACGATCTACGGCGTCGTCGGCCGGCGGATGTACGAGACGTGGCACCAGATGACACGCTTCCTGCGCGCGGGCGAGTTCGATCCGACGCCGGTGATCACCCACCGCTTCCAGATGTCCGAAGTGGACGCGGCGATCGCCGCAATCAAGTCGGGCGAAGCGGGCAAGGTCATCTTCGAAATAGCGTAAGGGGGCGACAACGTGGCACTCAACCGAAAGTTCGACGACGAGCTCAAGGAGAACCTGGAACAGCTGCGGCACGATGGTGTCTACAAGCGGCTCAACTTTCTCGAGTCGCCGCAATCGGCGCGGGTTCGAATGGAAGGAAAGGGCAATGTCCTGATCCTGTCGTCGAACAACTACCTCGGTCTCTGCGACGAGCCTGACGTGATTCAGGCGGGCGTCGAGGGGCTCCACCGTTTCGGTGCGGGAACCGGCAGCGTCCGCTTCATCTGCGGGACGTTCACGATCCATCGGGATCTTGAGGAGGAGATAGCCTCGCTGGTCGGAACGGAAGCGTCGCTGTCGTACGTATCTGCGTGGAACGCTAACGAAGGACTGACCGCCACCATTGTCGAGGCCGGCGACTTCGTCATCAGCGATGCGTTGAACCATGCATCGATCATCGACTCGCTCCGCCTCGCCAAGGCAATCACCAAGTGCACCACGGGGGTGTACGCGCACTCAGACATGAACGATCTCGCCGCAAAGCTGGAAACTGCGCGCGACGCCCGGCGACGCGTTATCTGGACCGACGGCGTGTTCTCGATGGAGGGGAGCATCGCGAAGCTCCCTGAGATACTGGAGATCGCACGGAAGCACGACGCCATCGTCGCGGTGGACGACTCGCACGGGACCGGCGTGCTTGGCGAGACGGGTCGCGGAACCGCCGAGCATTACGGCGTGATCGGAGAGGTGGACATCATCACGTCGACACTCGGCAAGGCGCTCGGTGGCGCCGCGGGAGGGTTCGTGGCCGGCTCCGCGTCGCTGTGCGACATGCTGACGCAGCGATCCCGTCCGCAGCTCTTCTCCAACGCGCTGCCGCCGACGGTCGCATCGAGTGCGCTGGCCGCCATTCGTTGCCTGCGGGCGCAGCCTGAGCGAGTGAAAAAACTGCGCGAAAACGTCCGCTATTTCAGGGAGCAGATAACGGAAGCCGGGTTCAAGCCCTTACCCGGTGACACCCCCATTGTCCCCATAATCGTGGGCGAAACGGCCTCGGCAATACGGATGAGTGACATGTTGCTGGAGGAAGGCGTCTTTGTAACGGGATTCGGCTTTCCGGTGGTGCCGCAGGGGCAGGCGCGCGTGCGCTGCCAGCTGAGCGCGGCCCACTCACGCGAGGACCTGGACGAGGCGATAGCCGCATTCAGGAGCGTGGGGAGGAAGCTGGGGATAATCTGAGAATCGTGTGACTGTCCCGGTCACACCAACGGCCGGCGGCCAACATCCTCCGGCAGGGGCATCAGCATAATGCGAACGACGCGATGGTTCATTGCCGGCCTGGTAGGCGCTGCTTCTCTCTCGGCATCGGCTTCGGCTCAGCAGTCGCGCTATTTCGACGACTCGTGGTTCTGGGGCGTGAAGAGCGGAGTCGCGACGTACTCGCCTACCCTCGGCGGCAACGAGACCGCTGCAACTTTCGGCGGCGAATGGTTGGTCACTCGCACTCGCGGAGGTCTGTACCTGTCGTTCGACCAGGCCAACGTATCGACTACTTCAGCTGTCGTCGATGCCAACGCGGCCGACGGAGTCCGTCCGGTATCGGTGGACAAGCTCAGGCGCATCGGAGTCGCGGCCCTCGCTTTTCCCAGGCGCTTTGGAAGGTTCCGTCCATATGCGGGTCTCGGTCTCAGCATAGATCTGGTTGGAGACGCCTCCCCGCTTGTAGGAGCACAGGGAGAGAGCGTGGATGACGCTGTCTTCGACAGGATCGAGGAGCGTCGCAGCCAGGCCGGTGTGCTCGGAATGGCTGGTGTGCAGATGCAGTTCGAGCGACTCGCGCTCTTTGCACAGGCATCGGTGGTTCCGGGGCAGTCGAACTTCCTGCTCGGGAACAATGTTCTCGGATTCTTCGAAGGCGGTGTGCGCTACAACTTCGGCAGCTCGCGCGAAGGATCGCGCTGATCGAAAAACGTTCGGCGGCCGGAAAGCGGCCGCGACTAACAGCTCGCCAGGCGCGCGCTGACATTTGAAGTTTAGGCAGCGAAGCGCGGTCTCCCTCCCCCGAGAGATTCGCGCTTCGTTGTTTTTGTCAGGGAGTGCGAGACACGAACGGATTCCCGCGCACGAAGTACCGGAGTGGCCAGTCTTCCGCACGCGAGATGCCAATCCGCGGAGTGATCACGACGTTGCTGTCTGTGACCTGATCACCGGCGCGGATCACGACCGGATGCCGCTGGAGCGGCAGGCCGTTCATCCGGTCGTCGATGCCGAGCGCAGCGCAAAGTTTCGCGGGGCCGTTAGCGAGATCGCGGTCGGTCCTCGCTTTCGGACGGCGAAGGCGTATCAGCGGTACGCCCGTGAGTGGCTCGAGCGCACGAATGAGGACGGCACTGGGCAGGCCTTCGGCTCGCGTCACTGCGTTGATGCACCAGTGCATCCCGTAGATGAAGTAAACGTAGGCGTTCCCCGGAGGTCCGTAGAGCGGCTCGGTGCGCCTCGTGCGCCCGACCGCGGCATGACACGCCGCGTCGTGTTCGCCGATATATGCCTCGGTCTCGACGATGATTCCGGCAGCGCGGCCGTCCTTCGTGTCACACTCGAGAATCGCCCCAAGCAACTCGCGCGATACTGTCTCGGTGTCGCGATCGTAGAAGTCTCGTCGGAGAATACGGCCCATTGGGTCGGATACGACCCGCGCGCCGAAGCGCGCGGGGTTACTCCGTCTCCGAGCTCGTCTTCGCCGGACCGGCGCTGGTGCCGGCCTTCTTGCGACCGCCGCGTCTCGCACGCTTGTGGCCCTCGGTCGCTGATGCTTCACCGGAAGCCTGCTCCGCGGACGAATCCGCCGCCGTCGCCTTCCTCGCCGCAGGCTTTCTCGCGGCCGTGCCGCGCTTGCGTCCGCGCGAAGGCTTTGCCTCATCCGGCGCTATTGCCTCGACTGACGCCGGGGCTTCGGCCGTTGCGGTGGAAGCAGCCGGCTCCGATTCCGTGGCGCTGGGAGGAGCCGTCGCGAGCGCCGGCGTTGTCCCTGAGGACCGCGTACCGACTACACCGACCTTGAGAAGGTGCTCCGGGGGCGCTCCCGCTCTTCCCATCGGTCCACGGCCGCCGCCACGTGCCGCCATTCCTCGTTGCACGGGAACTGTGGGCTTGGCGGCCGGTGTATTGGCGAGCTCAACGGCGCTGAGCTGCGCCGCTACCGGCGTCGACCCGGCTGCAGCGGCGACTTCGTAGTCATTGCCGCGACGTCGCAAGTCGATTACGTCGGCATCGTGTGCGTCCTGAAGGATGCGCGTAAAGTTTCGCTCACTGAGACTTTCACTGTCGCGACCGAGAAGCGCGCGCGCCGTGGAGCGCACGAGACTCGCCGCCGCTGCAGCGTCGCCACTCACCAGCGACGCGACTGCTCGACGAACGAGGTCGAACGCTTCTTCGCGCGTGAGGCGCAAACCAGAGGATCCGATGTCGCCGCCCGCAGCAGCGCGCGGAGCGCTGGCTTGTCGTGCGGGAGGCCGGGTCGCGGGAGTCACAGTGGTGTCGGCAGCCTTTGCCGCAGGTGCCGATGCGACATCCTGCGTCTTCTTACCGTCGCTCGCGGCGCGGTCGGGGCGAGCTTCGCCGCGCGTGTCACGACCACGGCCGCGGCCGCGCGACTCACGGCGGGGCGGACGGCGTGGTTCGCCATTTTCTGAAGCTTCGACAATCGGAGCTCCCTGCCCTGCCGGCAACCCATTGACGCCGGCGCGTGGCAGATCGACCTCATACTGGCCGTTCTCGAGCTTGGTGAGCGAGAGAAGACCTTTCTTGGCCGCCTCTGCAACGAACAGCGAAAATTTCGACTTGCCGACGTTCTTCTCGTCGAACGAGCTGTCGATCTGCTGCATGACCTGCTTGAGCCGATCGGCGCGCATGACGTCGCCATTGCGCTTCATGCGCTGTACGGCCTCGGAGACGAGCTCCCATGGATCGTGCTTGACGATCTCCTCGTCGCCGCTCTTCACCAGACCGGCGAGCGAGTTGTAGCTGTAGTACTCGTCGCAGTTCTGCACGAGCAGGTCGCTCGACGATTCGCGGATGCCGACGCCGATGACGTACTTGCCGTATTCCTTGAGCTTGATGACGAGGCTCGAGAA
>JAHFCS010000205.1 GCA_023249395.1 Gemmatimonadota bacterium | reverse complement strand
GTCGAGGTAGTATCCGGACTGCGCGCGCTCGGCGAAAGCGGTCCGCGTTCCCCTCACCGACTGCACTGCAGACTCTACCTCTCTGCCAAGGCGCTCGAGCTCGGCGAGATCAGGTCCGAAGATCTTCACTCCGACAGGAGTGCGAATTCCTGTCGCGAGCATGTCAATTCGTCCCTTGATCGGCATCGTCCACGCATTCGCCACTCCAGGAAGCCGTACCGCCGAATCCATCTCCGCTATCAGTCGCTCCTGAGTCATTCCCTTGCGCCACTCGCTGCGCGGCTTCAGCGAGATCGTCGTCTCGAACATGTCGAGCCCAGCGGGGTCGGTGGCCGTTGTTGCCCTTCCGGCTTTTCCCCAGACATGCTCGACTTCAGGAAATGATTTCAGCACCTGATCCTGGAGCCGGAGAATCTCCCGCGCGCGTGCGACACTGGCACCGGGCAGGGTCGTCGGCATGAAGAGCATCGTCCCTTCGTCCAGCGGCGGCATGAACTCCGAGCCGATGCGGCTCCACGGAATCCATGTCAATACGAGAATGCCCAAAGCGACCCCGATTACCGGCCATCGGTTGGCGAGCACTCGCGTGATCATTGGACGATAGATTCTGATGAGCCACCGATTGACGGGATTCGCGGTCTCCTTGTGGATGCGCCCGCGAATGAGAATGCCCATCGCCACCGGAACCAGCGTCACCGAGAGCAGACTGGCCGCCGCCATCGCAAACGTCTTCGTGAACGCGAGTGGTTTGAAAAGGCGCCCTTCCTGTCCCTCGAGCGTAAACACCGGGAGGAACGAAACGGTGATGATGAGAAGCGAAAAGAAGAGCGCGGGGCCGAGTTCTTTCGACGACTCCAGAACGACATGCCATCGCTCTTCCACAGTGAGATCGGACGTGCGGAAGGAATTGAGCGGCTCCCCCGGAGGCAGCACCCCTCTTTTTGCCGCCACCGCGCGCTCGAGATGCTTGTGCATGTTCTCGATCATCACGATCGCGCCATCTATCATCGCGCCGATGGCGATCGCAATGCCGCCAAGCGACATGATGTCGGCGCCGACGCCAACGCGACGCATCGCGATGAATGCCATCAGTATCCCGATCGGCAGCGTGATTATCGCCACCAGTGCAGAACGTGCGTGCATCAGGAAAATGACGCATACAAGTGCTACGACCAGACTTTCCTCGAGCAGCTTGCCGCGCAGCGTCGCTATCGCCTCGTTGATGAGATTGCTCCGATCGTATACTGAACGGACGACAACGCCTTGCGGCAGGCTCTTGCTGACTACCTTCAGCTTTTCCTTCACACGATTGATCGTGGTTAGCGCATTCTCCCCGAACCGCATTATGACAATGCCTCCAACCGCGTCTCCACGCCCATCGAGCTCGGCAACACCCCGGCGGACCGCTGGCCCGATCGTCACTCTGCCGAGCTCTGCCACGCGAATCGGAGTGCCCGCAGATGTTGCGCCGACGACGACATTTTCTATGTCCTCGACGCTCTTCAAATACCCAAGGCCTCTTACCATGTGCTCCCGCTCCGAGAGCTCAATCACCATGGCGCCCACGTCGTTGTTCGCATTCTGAATTGCCTGCATCACCCGCGTGACAGGAATTCGATAGGCAAGCAACTTTGTCGGATCGATGTCCACCTGATATTGCTTTTGGTAACCGCCGATACTCGCCACCTCTGACACGCCCGGCACCTCGGTAAGCGCATAACGGATGTACCAGTCCTGAAGGGAGCGCAGCTCGGGAAGTGTTTTCCTCCCCGTCGTATCTTCGAGCGCATACTGGTAAACCCAGCCCACGCCGGTCGCGTCGGGACCGAGACTGGGGGTGACACTTGCGGGTAACTTCCCCTTGATGGTGTTGAGATACTCGAGAACGCGTGAGCGCGCCCAATAGAGATCGGTGCCGTCCTCGAAGATCACATACACGAACGAGACGCCGAAGAATGAATATCCGCGAACCGTGCGCGCGGCGGGCACCTTGAGCATCTCGGCTGCAATGGGATAGGTGACCTGATCTTCGACGATGCGGGGCGCCTGCTCATTGTAGTCTGCCTGTACGATCACCTGCACGTCGCTCAGATCGGGCAGCGCCTCGAGGGGAGTTCGCGATATGGCCCAGATTCCGCCGAATATCGCGGCGGCCGTGAAAAGAAGGACCAGGAGCTTGTTGCTCACCGACCAGCCGATGATTCGCTTGAGCATCGCCGCTACTCCTTCTTCTTCGGAGGCGTGGACACATCCATTCCCGGCATCTCACCCATGCCGCCGAGCGCGGAGCCAAGGTTCGACTCGGCGTCAACGAGGAATGTGGCGGACGCTACGACTGTATCGCCCACTTTGACACCGCTCAGAATTTCCGTGCGGTCGTTCGTCGAGAACCCGATGCTGACTTCCCTTGGCTCCAGATCTCCTTTGGGACCGCGGACGAAGACCAGGTTCCGCTCGCCGGTTGAGAGCACCGCGCTTCGCGGCACGCTGAGCATGCTTTGCGTTGCTCCTTCAATGAGGATCGTCGCGTACATGCCCGGCTTGACACGATTGCCGGGATTCGGTAGCGCAACGCGAATCCGCGCCGTGCGCGTCTCGGCGTTGAGTGTCGGATAGAGATACGTAATACGCCCCGTACGCTTCTCGCCTGGAAGCGCCTCGAGCTCCACGTTCACGCTCGAACCGACGCGGATGCCCGCAAGATCTCGCTCGAATACCTCGCCTTCGATCCAGACAATGCTCAAGTCGGCGACTTTGTAGAGAGATTCCCCGGCCATAATCTTCTGACCCTGCTGGACGTTCTTCTCGATAATCACGCCGTTCGCCGAAGATCGCAGAGTGAGTGTCTTCAGCACTTCGCCGGTGCGCTCCAGGTGTGCGATCTGAGCATCGGAGATATCCCAGTATTGCAGCCGCCTGCGCGCCGCTGCCCGCAGATCAGCCGCTTCCTGCCGAGCTTCGCTGGAAGCATCGGAGAGAGATTGCATCACCCGTCCAGCGAGGAGTAATTCCTGCTGGGCGGAGACGAGCATGGGTGAATAGAGGGAGAGCAACGGCTGTCCCACCGAAACCGGCTGGCCGGTGAAGTTCACGTAAAGCTGCTCCACCCACCCGTCTATCTTTGGGGAGATTGTCCTTAGACGAGTTTCATCGTACGTCACCTGTGCGACCGTTCGCACCTCCCGGCCCAGTGGGCCGAGAATGACCGGCGCGAACGTGACACCAATTCGCCGCGCAGCGTCTGCGGTCAGCATTACCGGCCTTTCAGTTGCCGCAGCCGTAGAAGTCTTCTTTACAGCGACCGGCGGCGGGACGACCGCGCCGGTGTCGCGGCCGGCGACGAACACCGCCGTTACCACGAGCGCTACGATGATGATACCACCTGCTATCCAAAGGCCGCGTCGTGTGGAGTGCGGTGTTGGCTTGAAGGGATTCTCGGTCATTGTCCCGCCCTCGTTGTGGAAGTAGTCGTCGAGCCGGGGTCGAAGAGAGATTGTCCGAGCAGCATCTCCATCTCGGCGATCGCTTTCCCCTGTTCGGCTTCGAGGCCGAATACTTCCTGCTGGTAGTTGTTGACGGTCATCTGGTTGTCGAGCAGCGTCATCAGGTTGACCTCGCCGACTCTGTAGGAGGCCAATGAGGCCGTAAACGCTCCCTGCGCCTGCGGGATTACAGTGGTTCTGTAGAGAGCGCGCAGGTTCCTGGCGCGAATGAAGTCCGCGTAGATCTCAGTGATCCGGCCGCGAGTCTCGGCGCGCGTCGCCGCAAGATCGGCAGCTGTCATCGCGCGCACCGCTTCAGCTTCATCGCGCATTCGCAGCTGCCGGCTTCGCGCGAAGATCGGAACGGTTGCTCCGAGCATCAGGCTTCCCATGCGCTCGACGCCCATCTCTCCGCGGTTCTGTCCGTACTGTACTCCCACCTTGAGATCAGGCCAGATCTGTTTTCTGGCGAGTGCCTTATTTGCCGCTGCTGCGTCGAGCTCACGGCGTCCAGCGACGATCATCGGCCGGTTTACCTGCGCGATCGCGATGAGCTGCTCGAGGGGAGGCAGCGTATCAGGAAGATTGGGAAGGCTCGGTACTCCCGTCGGTGCATCGGGCACGTCGAGCACCGCTGCGAGTCGGCCATTCATCGCCGAGCGCATGCTTTCCATGCGGGTTATTTCCTCGGTCATGCGAGCGACCTCGACCTGCGCGCGCAGCACGTCGGCCTGCCTGCCGTCACCGACCGCATACATCGCCCGCGCCGTCTTCGCAATGTCCTGAAGAAGGCCTTTTGTCTGCTGCGCGATGCTCAATGAGCGATGCAGCCGATAAAGATCATAGAACGCCATCGCTATGCGGTTTCGCACATCCCACCGAATGTCTTCCGTGCGCGCGGCGGCCGCTAATGCCTGTGCCGACGCGATGCGTCCGGCAAGGGTGAGCTTGCCGGGTGTCGGCAGCATTTGCATCACCTGGATTTGCGTCATCCCGAGCGGAACCATCGGTCGCAGTGATGGCAGCGAGCGGTTCATGAAGCCGAGCTGCAGCTCGGGGTCGGGCGGCCGCTTGGCGGAAGCAATGCGCGCGTCGGCAGCTCGGGCTTGCGCAGTTGCAGCTTCAATGCGGGGACTGGAACGCGCGGCGACTGCATATAGATCGGCCAGCCGCAATTCGACCGCAGAGGAAAGAGCGCGGGGCGGAGCCGCGATGGTGTCGCCCTGAGCACGCGCCGTATGCACCGGGATGACGGGCGCGGTTAGCGCTACGAGGAAACAAACATCGAGGGCAGAAACCCTGACTATTGCTTTCATTAGAATGTCCTGCGTGTGTCTGCGGTTTCACCGGGCGCGTTTGCGT
>JAHFCS010000204.1 GCA_023249395.1 Gemmatimonadota bacterium | reverse complement strand
CTCGTCGATCTGCGTCGTCTGATCAATGTCCCATCGGATCAACCGCTCAAGCTCACGACGCGTCTGGACACCATTGCGGTGAGGAGCTGGGTCGAGCGCCTTCGCGCCGACGAGGCGCAGGCAAACAGGGCTGCGCTGCGGTCAGCCGAGCTGGTCTCGCAAGCGCGGCATGCAGCCGTCACCGTGGCACGCGCGGATCTCTTCCCGACGATCAGCATATCCGGACTCGTGGGGGCGCAGGCGTTTCCGTTGAGCGGCTTCCCGAGCTCACGAGGCAGATTCGAAACGATTCCCTGTGCGGACGGGTCGACGACAAGGGTCTGCACGAAGCAGAACGGCGGGTGGTTCGGAGACAAGTCGTTCGCAGTGTCGATCGGCGTGCCGATCTTCGACGGCTTGCGCGCGAAAGGAGCGATCGATCTCGCGTCGGCACAGGCAAGGCTTGCCGACGTACAGCTCGCGCAGACCCGCGAGCGCGTGGCGAGCGAAGCGGCGGCAGCACGCGCCGAGCTCGATCGAGCCGAGGCGCTGTTCGCGGCCAAAGGGCAGAATGCGAGCGAGGCGGCGGAGGCTTACCGCCTGGCGAGCCTTCGCCACTCGAGCGGTCTCGCCACTCAGCTCGAGGTCTCCGACGCACAGCTCGCTCTGACCCTCGCCCGCACCAACGAGGCCCGGGCGATTTACGATCTCTATCTCGCGGCCGCAGGCTATGCTCGCGCGCTTGGCAGACCTCCCCAGGCATTCGATCTTCCTGCGACTACCATACGCACCTCAGCCCCAGACCCGGTCAAGCGTGCTCCGTAATTCCGCCGCAGCCCTTTCCGTTTTCGCCGCATTCTTTCTGTTTGCCGGTTGCTCCAAGCCGGTGGGTGAGGAGGCGTCCGCTCGTCCTGCAGCAGGGGCGCCCGGGGGTGCTCCTGCTGGCGGCCGCGGTCCGCAGATGCTGACTCTCGCTGTGGGTGATGTAACTGTCGTGCACAGAGGCTCGATGGTGGACGGTGTCGCGATCACCGGCAACCTGCGCCCCATCGAGACCGTAGATGTCCGCGCGAGACTCGAGGGCGTGCTTCAGGGCGTCTATGTTCGCGAGGGCGACTATGTCCACACGGGACAGCTGCTGGCAAGGTTCGAGTCGAGCGGCCAGGAGAGCACGCTGCAAAGCGCGGCGGCGGACAGCGCCGCGGCGGAAGGCGATGTCGCGACGGCCGAGTGGAAGCTGACGCAATCCGAGCAGCTGTTCAAACAGGGTGCAATTGCCGAAGAGGAGCTTCGCAGCTCGCGGGCCGCCCTTGGCGCCGCGCGCGCCAAACTCGCGGCGGCGAACTCGAGAGTGCGGATGAGCTCGCTCAGCACACGCGACACGCGCGTCCTGGCACCTACCTCAGGGACGATCGAAAAGAGATACGCTGAGAACGGAGAACACATCGGCACCGGTGGCCAGCTTTTCACTCTCGTGCGGAACGACATTCTCGAGCTGGCGGCGGCGGTTCCGGAAAAACAGGCGAGCAGTGTCGCTCGCGGCCAGACGGTTCAATTCCTCGCCAACGCCCAGCCGTTCGAAGGCCACGTCGCACGCTTGAGCCCGACTGTCGATCCGTCCACGCGCTCGGTCACGGTCTACGTGCGAGTGCCCAATCCGACGGGCGCTCTCAAAGGAGGCACGTTCGCGACCGGGACCGTCGTCACGCGGACCATCAGCAATGCGCTCGTGGTTCCGGTGTCTGCGCTGCACCAGTCCACCAGTGGCACGCAGCTCGTCTATAAGATTGTAAAGGGGAGCGTCGATACGGCGACGGTGACGGTCGGCGTCGTTGACGACCGCAGCGGAGTTGCCGAAGCTGTATCGGGAATCGCCGACGGCGACAGCCTTGTGTCGGGCAACGTCGGCAGCCTTGGGAAAGGAATGAAGGTTCAGATCATCGGCGCCGGCGGTCGAGGCGCTGGTAATGGGAGTGGCACACCGGTAGCCGGCGCGGCCGGCGGCCGTCCGTAGTAAGGAGCAGCCGTGTTTCTTTCCAACATCTCGATCAAGCGCCCGGTGTTCGCCACCATGATGATGGCGGCGCTTGTCGTTCTCGGAATCGTCTCCTACAACCGGCTGGCGATCGACGAGTATCCCGACATCACCTATCCGATCGTCATCGCTCAGACCACGTATCCGGGCGCTTCTCCCGAAGTGATGGAGCGCGACGTCTCGCGGCCAATCGAGGAAGCGCTGAACACGGTGCAGGGACTCAAGGAGATCGGATCGACCTCGCTCAACGGAGTGTCGCTCGTTCGCCTGACGTTCAACCTGGACGTGGACGTCCTCGCCGCGCAGCAGGACGTGCAAGCCAAGGTCGCGCGCATTCGGCGGACGCTGCCTCCGGAGATCGAGGAGCCGGTCATCAACCACTTCGACCCCAACGACCGGCCGATCATCTCGGTCGCGATGCAGAGCAGCGACCGCCCGATGCGCGAGCTTACCAGTCTCGCCGACGAGGTCATCTCACCGCGGCTTCAGGCGATACCCGGCGTCGGTGGAATCAACGTCGCCGGTGGGGAGACGCGTCAGATCAGGATCGAGTTGGATCCGGCTGCGATGCGATCGTATGGAATCGGTCCGCCGCAAGTGATCGCTGCGCTGAACCGCGAAAATCAGGAAGTCCCGGCGGGACGGGTAACGCAGGGGCCGACCGAGCAGCTCATTCGGGTGACTGGTCGCGTCGTGAATCCTTCGGCGTTCGCCAACATCGCGGTCGCCATCCGCGGCGGAGTCCCAATCCGCCTCGGCGACGTCGCCAAGGTCGTCGACGGTTCGGCTGACAAGCGGACGGCCGCGCTCCTCGACAAGACGCCGGCTCTGGCGATGGACGTTCTCAAGATTTCCGGATCGAACACGGTTGCCGTCGCCGATTCGGTCCGTGCCGCAACTGCTGAGTTGCAGCGGCAGCTCCCAGCAGACGTTCAGCTCCGCGTGATCCGCGACGACTCGCGCCGCATCCGCGATTCGCTGGCCGACGTGAAGCTCAACATCATCCTCGGCGCGGTCCTGACGATTGCCATCATCTACCTGTTCCTGAACTCGTGGCGGTCGACGATCATCACCGGACTCACGCTGCCGGTGAGCATCATCTCGGCGTTTTTCATCATGTGGGTGTTCGGTTTCACCGTGAACACGATGACGCTGCTTGCACTCTCGCTGGCGATCGGACTGCTGATCGACGACGCAATCGTCGTCCGCGAGAACATCGTGCGGCATGTGCACATGGGTAAGGATCACGTCCGAGCGGCAAAGGAAGGAACCGACGAGATCGGTCTCGCCGTGGTGTCGACTTCGCTGGCCGTGGTGGCGGTTTTCGTCCCGGTCGCGTTCATGGGGGGAATGATCGGAAAGATCTTTTTCCAGTTCGGCGTTACAGTCACCTTTGCGGTACTTGTCTCGCTGTTCGTGTCGTTCACGCTCGACCCGATGCTCTCGAGCGTCTGGCCTGATCCGGCAGGCGAGAGAGCACACAGCGGTGGAAAGGAGAGGGCTAGAAATCCGATCCGCAGAGTCGGCCTGGCGTTCGACGGCTGGTTCGAGCGCGTCGCAAACAAGTATCCAACTCTCCTTGGGTGGGCACTGACGCACCGCGCGATTGTGATGGGGGCGGCGCTGACGTCGATCGTGATTGCCGGCCTCATCTACCCGCACCTCGGATTCACATGGCTTCCGGATGTGGACGGCGGCGAGTTCAACGTACAGATAAGGACACCGCCGGGTTCGAGTCTCAGCTACACGGTGGCGAAATCGCAGGAAGTGAGCTCGTTCCTGAAATCGCAGCCCGAGGTGGAGTTTACCTACACGACGATCGGTGGCGGTTTCCGCGGCACACCGAACACCGGCGGGATATACGTCCGTCTCGTCGCCAGGAAAGACCGCAAGCGGTCGCAGGACGAGATCCAGACCGCGCTTCGAGGAAAGCTCTCGAAGATGGCCGGCGTGCGACCGGTGATCACGGGAACGCCGTCGATCTTCGGCGGATTCAGGCAGCCGATCATCGTCAACGTGCAGGGCCCTGAGGAGACGCGTCTCAAGGTCGCGGCGGCTCAGGTGTTCTCGCTCATTCGTGAGACGCCAGGTGCAGCCGAGCCGAACTCGAGCGATGAGGGACAGATTCCGCAGCTGGACGTGAACGTCGACCGGCAGCAGGCGTGGGCCGCGGGATTGGGGATTGATGCCATCGGCGGCACGCTCCAGCCGCTTTTCGCCGGACAGCGCGCCACTCGCTGGGAGGATCCGCAGGGCTTTTCGCACGACGTCGTGGTCGTGTATCCCGACTCGCTCCGCGCAACCGCGGCCGATGTAGCGAACATCGCGATTCCATCGAGCACGGTCGATCCTGCTACGGGCCAGCCGCCGATGATTGCGCTGTCACAGGTCGCTGATGTGAAGACGAGTCTCGCCCCGCAGCAGATTGACCGTCGCAATCTCGAGCGGCAGGTATCGATCTCCGCCGGCGTGATGCCCGGGTTTGCGATGGGCTCCGTCGCCGATGCGGTGCGCTCGGGCATCGATTCGCTCGGGCTGCCAATCGGCTACCACGCGGTGTTCACCGGTGACGTGCAGAATCTGGACGAGACGAAAGGATACGTTATCGCTGCGCTGGGCCTCGCCGTTGTATTCATCTACCTGATCCTGGCGTCGCTCTTCGGATCGTTCTTCCAGCCGATGGCGATCATGCTTGCATTGCCGCTCAGCTTCATCGGAGTGGCGCTGGCATTGCTGCTGACTCACGGCAACATCAACGTCATGACGATGATCGGAATCATCATGCTGATGGGGCTCGTTACCAAGAACGGCATTCTGCTGATCGATTTCGCGAATCAGCAGCGCGGGAAGGGGCATTCGCG